>CAYPLD010000016.1:0-12127 GCA_964411485.1 uncultured Elusimicrobiaceae bacterium
ATTAATTTGGCATTTATCTCTTCCAGCATCTCTTCTAAATTAAATCGATTCTCTTCTTCTGCGATATTACATTGCAAAATTATATGAAGCAAAACATCGCCAAGCTCTTCTTTCAAATTTTGCCAATCTTTTTTATCTATGGCAGAGACCATCTCATCTGCTTCCTCTCTAAAATGTTCGACTAAAGTTTCGGGAGTTTGCTCTCTATCCCAATGGCAACCCTCTTCTGGACAACGCAACTTTTTAGCAATTTCCACTAATTTTAAGAATTTTTTATCCAAACTTGACATATTTTAATCTCCCTGTTTTTTCTCTTTTTGAAACATAGCCCTCACTCGCTAATCATTCTGATTAGTCGACCTCTCCCAAAGGGAGAGGTGTCAAAACACAAGCCGAAGGCACAAATGTCTGCGGGTACTACCCGCTGATTGTTATTTATTAATAAATAATATAAAATTCTATATATGGCAAAATATCCCATAAAGAATTATATAAAAATTATCATTTGCATGGTAATAGCAGTTTTACTGCCTATGTCCGCCTTCTCTGAAGGCCTCTATATAGTCAAACAATCTGGTACTAGAGTCTATATAGACACAACCGAATATAAAGGTGAAATTTCCAAAAACGAATATTTTGAAGTTTTTGAGGAAGAAGATTTAGTCAATAAAAAAACTGGCAAGTCGCTTGGTATAGTTGAAAATCAGCTTGTCGATGGAAAAATAGTAGAAGTTAAAAAGAGCTATGCTATTGGTAGATTGCGAAAAGATGTGGAGATTAAAGATGAATATAGGTTGCGTCTTTTCGACGAGCCAGAAATAGAAATAACTGATGATGAACTATTTGCGGATACTCCAATAATCCTAAACAAAGAAAGTGCTATAATTTTCAAAAGTCAGGCAGTAAAAGGAAAAATTGTAGATATAGACTTTATAAACATCACATCAGAAGAAAAACAAGAAAAAGGGGTAATAGCACTTTTTGAGAACGGTGATGTGAATGTTTATAAAGTTGTCCAAACAGCAGAAGAACAAAAACTAGATGCTGTGTATGGTGCGAAAATAGGTAATTTCAAACAACCGATTTCTATGGAAGTTTATAATGAAGGCGAAAAAGCTCTTACCTATGTTTTGATAACATTCTACGATAAAAACAGGCATAAAGTTAGAACTGCCATCTACAATTATATGAATGGTAAGCTATATCAAGAGAACGAAGTGAACTTTATGGTACGTTCCACGTATACTAATGGAAAGAAAATATATTATGGTCAATCTGTTTTATATTATGACAAGTTTAGAGTAGGACCAATAGCAGAAATGTTTGAGAAAAATGGTAATTTTGAACTTAAGAACGATCCAATCTCTTGGCACAAGCTAGATTTATTGTACGGGTTCAATAGGGTAGATTTGGATAAAGAAGAAAAAGGTGCAGAATTTCTTATCACAACGGAAAATTTCAGAATAAGAGCACAATACGAAGATAAAAAAATGTATGTGGAATCTTTAAGAGGTTTTGGTAGAACTCCAAACAGACTCAAATGGGGCGAAGAGATAATAGGATTTTTTAGTTCCATACCTGTCGTAAAAAAGAATGGAAGAAATTATGTTTTAGGTATAGCAAATAAAGTTAAACGTGGTATTTTAACTGAAAAATTTGCTAGATATAAAAATTCTAAACTATATATTCTTGGTTGGGAAGATTCTAACTTCAAGGAACGAAATAATTTGGAGTTGGGTGGATACATATATAATATTCGTGCTGGCGAAATTTTAGGAAGCAAGGTTATTTTGGCTCCGATTATTTTGCCAACTGGAAAAACAAAAATAAAAGTTATAAGTTATGAGAAACTTATTTAGCAAAATATTATTGACGACTATTTTACTGCCGTTTTTTGGCGGAATTTGTTTCTCCCAAAAAACGGCGATTGGTATTTTGTTTATTTCAGACTTTGGCGGTGTTAATTATTATGAATCTGTACAATCTGCTATGGATTCGCTTAATGAGAACTATCATACTGAAGTAGTTGGTAAATTAGAGGGATATAGAGAGACAAAAATTGCTATAAGAGCTTTGGAAAAGTCTCTTGTGAATGAAATAATTGTGATGCCTATACTTCTTTCAAATCATGATCCTTTTTTAGGTTCTGTAGATTATATTTTGGGTACTAGTCCAGCTGATGAACAAGTTAAAAGGAGAAACGATTATCATAAAGTTAATACTGATATTCCTATGACAAGAACCGAAATTTTTGGAGCTTATGGTGGGATTTTTGATAGCAATATAAATAATCTTATAAAAAATTTTACAATAAATCCGAAACGACCACAGGATTATGTGGTGATAATAGTAGCAAATAGCACTTTATATGACAATTTGGACGATAAATTGGAACAAGAATTAGTTGGTGTATCAAGTAAGATAAAGACGAAATATAAATTTAGCAATGTGGCTGGTTACGTTTTACCACAACGAGCGTCTGGTAGACTAAATTCTACTGGTGCAAAAAAAATAAGAACGGAAATCTCAAATAAATATGCTGGAAAGAAAATAATATTTTTGGGATACTCTTTTGAAAACTTTAGATTGAAACAACAAGCAAAGAAACTAATAACATTTTCGACATGGGGCGGATATGTAGAGATAAGTAAGAGCAAAATATTAGCTTGGGTCAACAAAAATTTAGAAGAATTAAAACAAACAGAAGGAGAAACGGAAAATGACAACGGAATTAGTGAAGATATTAGATAAAGGATTTGTAAAGTTAGTAGATTTTATGGGAAGTGATGTTCGTGCGGCAAATTCGGCAAGAGTGAGTTTTGGCGGAACTGCAAAAGGTGAAGAACGAGATAAAATATTGATAAAATATCTATTAGAACATAGTCATTATTCTCCGTTTGAGCATTGTTATTTCCAGTTTCATATCAAATGTCCGATATTTGTAGCAAGACAATGGATGCGACATCGATGGTGTTCTTATAACGAAATAAGTGCAAGATATACAGAGGTTAAAGAAGAGTTTTATATCCCCGAAAAATTCAGAATCCAAGATAAAACAAATAGACAAGGTTCTTTTGAAAGCTCAGATTTGGATAATAAAAAACTATTGGATATTTACGAGAAAGCGATAGATAATTCCTATCAAGCATACAAGCAATTGTTAGAGCAAGGCGTAGCAAGAGAAATGGCAAGAATGATTCTTCCGGTAGGACAATACACAGAATTTTATTGGAGTGTGAATGCCCGAAGTTTGTTAAACTTTTTGAGTTTGCGATGTGATTCACACGCACAAAAAGAAATAAAAGATTATGCAGATGCAATGGCAGAAATTTTCAAAGAAAAAATGCCATGGACATGGGAAGCATTTGAATCTATAAACAAAAAATTCGCACCTAGTGCGAACTGAAGGAGTTTTATGAGAAAATTTCTGCTATCAACTTTTTTAATATCAACTTTTTGTGTATTATCTTTTGCACAAGATAATAAGAGCATTGAGTTTGGTGAAATCAAAAAAATACCTACAAGAACCATAACTGAAAATGAGGTAGTTATTAAAGTTACGGGTAAATATTATCCTCAAGATTTAATAGAGAATTTTGCACCTCAAGGTGGTAAAATAAAGTATTTTGTGAAAGAAGGTGATAGAGTAGAAAAGAAAGACAAGATAGCATCTATGATATCGAAAGAGCTTGAAGCAATAGAAAAAGTGACACTAAAATATCACGACAAAGAAGTAAGAAACTGGAGCAACATTTATCCAACGGCTGATATTTTTGCAAAAAAGGGTGGTTTTGTATTGAAACTAGAAAAAGAAAATTATGCGGATGTTTATGAAGGTGAAAAAATAATTACTATTGCTAAACAAAATTATCTAGCTGTTGAAAACATCGAAAAAATGAGAATAAAACCGATTAAAGGTACGAAAGTTTTGTTAGAATCAAAAAAAAGTGACAGAGAAATTGAAGCGATAATAAAAAGTTTTGTTAAAAAGGAAGACGGTTTTTATAAATTCAAACTTGCGGTCGTTTCGAGAAACGTACCGCTTGTTTTGGATGATGAATTTATAGGTGAAATTTTAATAAATAAAGAAAATTTAATCGAAATTGATAAAGATGCTGTGATATCTCATAAAGGACGCAATTATGTTTTGAACGTGCAAGAAGTGACCCCAATAATTGAAACAGAAGGTAAATTAAAAGTTAAAGTTTTAGACGATAAAGAAGATATTATACTCCCAAATTCTATAAGCTTCAAAACCGAGGGGGAATAACTATGAAAGTATTAGGAATGATAATGGCAGGTGGAAAAGGTGAAAGATTGTATCCTTTAACAAAGGAACGATCAAAGCCATCGGTTCCGTTTGGTGGAAAATACAGAATTATCGACTTTGTTATTTCAAATTTTATTAATTCTGGGATACATGCAAATTATATTTTAGTTCAATATTTATCACAATCCTTGATAGAGTATTTAAGAACTTCTTGGAAAACTCAAGGGCTAACAAAAGAACAATTTATAACGGTCGTACCACCGCAAATGCGTCTTGGTGAAATTTGGTATCGGGGTACTGCTGATGCTGTAAGACAAAATCTAAATCTAATAAAAGATTTTGCTCCAGATTTAGTAGTTATTTTTGGATCAGACCACATTTATCGAATGGATATCAAACAGATGATAGATTTTCATGTAGAAAACAATGCGGATATCACCGTATCTGCGAATTTAGTTCCTACGAAAGAAGCAAGCGAGTTTGGGGTGATATCCGCAAACAAAAACAATAAAATTATAGGGTTTGACGAAAAGCCAGAAAAACCAAAACAAGCACCGGGCAGAAAGGGTAAGTCGTATGTATCGATGGGTAATTACATATTCTCTTATGACACACTTATAGAACTTTTACAAAATAAGCATTTGGATATTCCAGGTTTGGATTTTGGTAAAAACGTATTACCAAAAGCATTCAAAACGCATGAAGTTTTTGCTTATGATTTTTCATCACAGAAATTACCGGGTATAAAGGATTACGAGGACAAATCTTATTGGAAAGATGTTGGTAGTATCGAAACTTTTTGGCAGTCACATATGGATTTATTAGGCGAAAAACCAAAAGTAAATTTACACAATCCACTTTGGACTGTATATTCATCTACAAAAAATTCTCCACCGAGCAGAATGCTGGGTGGTAATATTGTGAATAGTCAAATAAGTACGGGTTGTACGGTTCATAAAGATGCAAAAATCGTGAATAGTGTCATAGCTAATGATATAGAAATACAAGAAGGTGTTTTGATAGAGGATAGTATTGTGATGGATTCTTGTATAATCAAAAAGAATAGCAAGATTAAGAAAACGATAATAGATAGATTCAATGTGATACAAGAAAAGGAAACTATTGGTTATGATTCTCACAATGATGCACAGAAATATTTTATAGATCCAAGTGGAATAGTAGTTGTTCCTAGAGGAAAAAGCAAATTTTCTGATAACAGCTAATAATCGAATGAAAATAAACATATTTTATAAAACAAAAGTTAATTCCTATATTAGGAAAGATGATTTATTCAAAAAAGTAATTTTGAAAACTCTAAAAAAACATGCGAAGAAAAATCAAGATGTTAATTTAGTATTTGTAGATGGAAAAGAAATAAAAAGGATAAATAAAACTTTTCTAAAACACACATATCAAACTGATGTTATAGCATTTGAATATAATGATAAAAAAAACGACTCTTTCGGGGATATTTTCGTTTGTTATGATGTTGCAAAAAAGCAAGCAAAAGAGTATAAACATAGCATTTTGATAGAGATGTTATTTTTATCATGTCATGGTGCGTTACATTTGGCGGGTTATAAAGATAAAACAGCGATAGAAAGAAAAAAAATGGACAATAAAACAATAAAAATTTTACAGGAATTAAAATGTCTAACCTAAAACTCCTAGAAAAAGAACTGGTAAAATCAATCGGCAGAAAAAAAGTGATAAAATGCAAAAAAGTTTTGAAGGATTGCGGTTGCGATTATTCACTTTACAAAAAAACTCCGCCATTTGTAATAAAACCTAGCAAAATTTCGGAAATTTCAGAAATCATAAAACTTTTAGCTAAAAACAAAATACGTTTTACTCCACGAGCGTCTGCGACGGGTACAACAGGCGGATGTGTGCCATTAAAAAAATCTGTAGTATTAGATTTAAGTTCGCTAAATAAAATTTTAGAAATTAATCTCAAAAAAAATTATGCAATAGTTCAAGCGGGTGTGGTGAATAAACGATTACAAGAAAAACTCGACAAATTGGGATATTTTTATGCACCAGATCCTGCCAGTTGGGAAGATAGCACTATCGGCGGAAATGTAGCTACAAATGCGGGTGGTCCGAGATGTCTAAAATATGGTGTCACCAAAGATCACATTTTGAAAGCCGAACTGATTAAACCAAATGGCGAAACAATTATTGTTGATGATAGTACTCCAAATATTTTGGGTTTATTAATCGGAAGTGAGGGCACTTTTGGGGTGATAACAAAATTGTGGTTAAAAATATTAAAAAAGCCAGCGGACAAGAGAACTTTGCTTTTGGGTTTTGCTGATATACACAAATCGATGAAATTAGTTTCTGAAATAATTTCGAGCGGGATAACTCCATGTGCGGTCGAGATGATGGACGATGTTGTGATAAAATTAGCACAAAAATCCGCACCGAAAGATTTATTACAATGTAAAAGTGCGTTGATTATCGAGGTTGACGGAACAAAAAAGCAGACAATAGAAGATTTTAATAAAATCTTAAAACTTTGTCGACAGAAAAAACCGAAATTATTGAGAACTGCTACAAGCGAGCAAGAGATTGATGATATTTGGAAAATAAGAAGAGATGGATTGGAAGTTCTTAAGCAAAATTATAAATATATTCTGGACGAAGATCCTGCCGTCCCCCGCAATAAGTTAGTCGAGTATGTTGAACAGATATCAAAGATAGCCAAAAAAAATAATTTTCAAATTTCGTATGTTATGCATGCGGGGGACGGCAACATTCACCCACGATTAATATTTAATACAGGTGGTGCAAAAAAAATAAAACAGGCGCAGAAAACGGTGGATGAAATTTGTAAAGTTTGTGTAGATTTAGGTGGAGTTTTATCTGGCGAACATGGTGTGGGGATTGAAAAAAGAGATTTGATGCATTATCAGTTTAATAATGAAACTATTGATATTTTTAGACGATTAAAAAATTTATTTGACCCAAAAAATTTAGCCAATCCGTGCAAAATTTTACCGACAAAAAAAACAACAAAACAAAAATCAGCAAGAAAATTATCGCCACAAGAAAAAAATCTGGTAAAAATTGTAAAAAAAGGTAAACAAATAAAAATTTCAAGCAAACTGACAAAAAAACTGAACAAAATTTTAGAAATAGATAAAAATAATTTTACAATCACATTAGAATCAGGTGTAAAAGTAAAAGATATAGCCAAAAAACTAAAAAAACAGGGTTTGTATTTGCCGTTTGAAAGCAAAACGGATACTATTGGCGAAATTTTAGCAAAAGGCGAATTTACAGAGCTAAAGAGAAACACACTTGCTATGGACATTTTGCTTTCAAACGGCAAAGTTATCAGCTACGGTGCAAAAACGGTCAAGAATTCGACAGGTTATGACATCAACAAACTGATATTAGGTAGCAGAGGCAAACTCGGGATAATATTGAGAACAACGATAAGGGTTTATCCTCAAAAGCAAGCTCTCAAAAAACCAAAACAAACAAAAAACAATAGCTACTATAAGGAGATAAAAAATATATTTGATAAAGAAAATTTATTTATATAGAATTTAGTTAATCATATGACACCATTAACAGCACAAGAAAAATTAAAATTACTGATAAATTTTGGAAACGAAATCGCTACTGAAGTTCGTTTGGAAGCCTTGTTGGATAAAATAGCTCATAAAATAACAGCAATGCTAAATTGTGATAGATGTATAATTTATCTTTTGGACAAAAAGCATCATCATTTATGGTCGACGATAAGCAAGGGTAAAGGATTGGAACATAGCGAAATAAAAATTCCACTAAAAACAAAACATATTATTAGCGATGCTGTCAAAGAAAGAAAGACGATAAACATATCTCACAAAAAATATGATTTATCTTTAACGATGAATATTGATTTAGTCACAGAATACAAAACCAAAAATTTACTTTTAGTACCAATAAAAAATGAAAAGGGTAATATATTAGGACTCTTTCATGTATCAAATAAAATAGATGACAACGATTTTGATAAAGATGATGAGGGTATTTTACAACTTCTTGGCACAATGGCTGCGAACTATATACAAATATCGAAATTGTATGAAAATTTGAGATTATCCCAGTTGGAAACTATATATCGATTAGCTGTAACGGCGGAATTTCGTGATCAGCAAGATACTCCTGCCCACTTAAAACATATAAGTATAATTTCTTATCTACTTGCCAAAGAATTAAAGTTAAGTGAAGCTAGGATAGAGGATATAAAACATGCAAGTCCATTGCATGATATTGGTAAGGTGGCAATTCCCGACAAAGTTTTATTAAAACCCGGACGATTGACACACGACGAGTTTGAAGTTATGAAAGAGCACACAAAATATGGGAACAAAATATTAGAGGGTGCTAATTCGAGATTTCTAAAGACTGCACAAAAGATATGTTTATATCATCATGAAAAATTTGACGGAACTGGTTATCCATTTGGAATTAAGGGGGATAAAATCCCGATAGAAGCAAAGATTGTATCGGTGGCTGATGTATTTGACGCATTATGTATGAAGCGACATTACAAACCTGCATGGAAACCTGAAGATGCGTTTAAACATATACAGGAAAAGTCTGGCACTGATTTTGATCCAAAAGTTGTAAAAGCATTTGAGAAAATTTTTCCAAAAATAATAAAGCTTTATACCAATGAGGATAGTTCATTGTTGGAAGAATTATCATTTACATCCACAATGCCTACAAATTAAACTTAAAATTTTTTCACAAAAAAGCACGCGACTTTTTGTCACGTGCTTTTTTATTGTAAATAAAAAATTTACTTAAACAATGGTTCTATTAATTTAAGAATTGGTGCCATTGTTAATGATACTGCTGCCATAAGTTTCATCAAAACGTTCAAACTTGGACCAGCTGTGTCCTTGAATGGATCACCCACTGTATCGCCGATAACTGCGGCTTTATGAGCGTCCGATCCTTTGCCACCCATCTTACCAGTTTCGATATATTTTTTGGCATTATCCCAAGCTCCACCGGCATTTGCCATGAACAATGCCAGCATCACTCCGGATATAGTTGTACCAATCAAAACTCCGCATAACATTTCTTTACCAAACAATACGCCAACTAAAATCGGAGTAACAACCCCGAGTGATGCTGGCAAAATCATTTTTCTTAATGCTGATGCGGTTGAAATATCCACACACTTTGCGTAATCAGGTTTACCGGTACCTTCCATGATTCCGGGTATAGTTTTGAACTGATGTCTAACTTCTTGGACCATATCAAAAGCGGCTTCACCAACTGCACGCATTGCTAGTGATGAGAACAAGAATGGCATCATCGCACCGACGATTAATCCACCGATTACCATTGGGTTTGAAATATTCACACTTGTTATACCCATTGCTGATTTATATGCTTCAAAAAGAGCGAGTGCTGTTAATGCGGCACTACCGATTGCGAAACCTTTACCGATTGCGGCGGTTGTGTTTCCGACTGCGTCAAGTTTATCAGTTTTTTTTCTGACACTTTCATCAAGTCCTGCCATTTGAGCAATCCCACCGGCATTATCTGCGACTGGTCCATAAGCGTCGACTGCGAGTTGAATACCTGTGGTTGATAACATTCCAAGTCCAGCGATTGCTATTCCGTAAAGTCCACAATATTTGTGTGATAAAATTATAGCGAGTCCTAAAATCAAAGCGGGGAATGTTACTGATAACATTCCAGTGCCAAGACCTTCAATGATTGCAGTAGCAGGTCCACTTTGCGACGACTTTGCTATTCTGATTGTTTGTTTTTTACCCTCTGCTGTATAATAGTTTGTGATAAAACCAATCAAAGTTCCAGCGACTAAACCTATCAACACTGCCCAAAATATTCCTGTGCTTGTATAAGTTTGTCCGCTCAAACTAAACGCGGCTGGTGATATAAGTTTGATGATTGGATAAGCGAAGATAATAAATAAAATTCCTGCGATTATCATACCCATATCAAGTGCCATTTGCGGATCGCCACCATCTTTTGTTCGAACAAAAAATGTTCCGATTATTGATGCAATTATCCCAACACCCGCAAGTAGAAGTGGTAATATACTCAACGCTAAACAATTTGATGATATTGCCACAGCACCAAGTACGACACTACTCAAAATTGCACCACTATAACTTTCAAATAAGTCAGCACCCATACCTGCAACGTCGCCGACGTTGTCGCCAACATTATCTGCAATCGACGCTGGATTACGAGGATCATCCTCTGGGATACCTGCTTCAACTTTACCGACCAAATCGGCACCAACGTCGGCAGCTTTGGTAAAAATACCTCCGCCAACACGAGCGAACAATGCGATAGTACTTGCACCAAGCGAATAACCTGCAAGTATTGGAAGTACGGTATCATTCAAGCTACAATGTGTCGCACCGAACATTTTTATATATATAAGGAATAATCCTGCGAGTCCAAAAAGTGAAAGTCCGACAACACACATACCCATAACACTTCCGCCAGAGAACGCTACTTTTAGTGCTGGGTTTAATCCTTTTTCTGCAGCAGCGGTTGTTCTAGCATTTGAATTTGTTGCGACTTTCATACCGATAAAACCGGCGAGTCCAGAACAGACTGCTCCGACGACAAAAGATAGTGAGACGAGTCGGATTGCACCTGTATTAAAAACGGCTAAAGCAGTTGCGACTATAAGAATAACGATAGCGATGATTTTATATTCTCTTTTTAGAAAAGCGTTAGCACCTTCGCGAACGGCTTTACTAATTTCGATCATTTTTGGATTACCTTCGGGTTGTTTAAAAACCCATTTGGTTTTGAAAAAAGCAAACACTAAAGCTAGTAGTGCGACTAGTAGCACATAAAAAATAATATTTTCCATAAATAACTCTCCTTTGAAAATTTGTTCTGTATACCTTAACATTTTATCATATAAACAAAAGCAAATAAAAAGACCCCGTGAAGAATATAAGAAATATGAATAAAATCTTCTGCGAATTTGTAAAAAAAGTTTGCTCCCTCTCCCATTGGGAGAGGGTTGGGGTGAGGGCTATACTTCTTTGTTTTCTTACATCTTTATAAGCAATGAAATATAGCCCTCACCTCGCTAACCATTCTGGTTAGTCGTCCTCTCCCTTTGGGAGAGGACAAAAGAAACAAAAAACCCGAACAATTTGTTCGGGTTTTTTAATATCTAAATAATTCTAGACTAGTTTATAATGCTATATAAACTCCTGGTCCCATTGTCGAAGAAATGCTTATGCTTTTTACATAAACTCCTTTACATGTTGATGGTTTAGCTTTTATTACTGCATCAATCAAAGCTCGAGCATTTTCTTCTAACTTTGCTTTATCAAAACTTGCTTTACCAAAAATACTATGTATGATTCCATAAGCATCTGCCTTAAATTCTATTCTTCCAGCTTTCAATGCCTTGATAATATTTTTAAGTTCAAATGTTACAGTTCCGCTTTTTGGATTTGGCATCAAACCTCGTGGTCCCAAAATTTTAGCACAACTTGCCAATTCTTTCATTGCATCTGGTGTTGCTACTAAAACATCAAAATCGATTTTGCCTAGTTTGACATCCTCGATAATATCACTCAAACCAACTCTATCTGCACCAGCATCTTTAGCTTCGCTAGCTTTTTCGCCTTTTGCAACTACAAATATTTTTTTTGTTTTACCAGTTCCGTTTGGAAGTGTTATCGTAGATCTAACTTGTTGATCTGCTTTTTTAGTATCAATTCCAAGTTTGATATGCAATTCGACTGTTTCATCAAATTTTGCTTTTGCATTATTTTTGATTATGTCAATTGCTTCAGCTAACTTATAAGTTTTATCAGCATCGACATTTTTTCTTGCTTC
>CAYPLD010000016.1:12227-14402 GCA_964411485.1 uncultured Elusimicrobiaceae bacterium
TATTTCGACACCCATACTTCGTGCGGTGCCTTTTACCATTTCGGCTGCTTGTTTAACATCTTTCGTGTTTAGATCGTCCATTTTTTCTTTGGCGATTTCTTCACATTGAGCTTGCGTTAATTTGCCGACTTTTTCTTTATGCGGTTCACCTGAACCTTTTTTAATACCTGCTTTTTTAAGTATCAATACGGACATCGGTGGTTGTTTCGTGATGAAACTAAAACTTCTGTCCTGATACACAGTTATTATTACGGGGATTTTTATCCCTTTTTCCATTTTGCTGGTTTTTGCATTAAACTGTTTACAAAAATCCATAATGTTCACACCTTGCTGACCTAACGCTGGACCAACCGGTGGTGCTGGATTTGCTGAACCTGCTGGTATTTGCAATTTAATGTATCCTTTTATTTTCTTTTCTGCCATTTTCTTTTTTACTCCTTAAAGGTACAAACAGACTCTCGTCCTCCCTTAATATTGAAATTTTCTTTAGCTGATTTTCTCAACTTGTAAAAAGTCTACATCCACAGGTGTTTCTCTGTCGAACACTGTGACTTTAACAGTCAATTTAGTTTTTTCCTCGTTCACTTCTTCTATCACACCGACGAAATGTTTGAAAGGACCTTCGATTATTCTTACATTTTCACCTTTTTCAAACTGGACTGCATGTTTAGGTTTACCTTCTTTTGCACTTAGTGTTAGTTCTTCGATACCTTCAATTTCTGAAGGATCTAAAATCGTAGGATTTGGATCTCCTAAAAATCCGGCTACCCCGTTTATGTTCTTAATGAACCAATATGATTCATTGGTCAAAATCATTTGTATCAATAAATAACCCGGAAAGAATTTTCTTGTTCGTAAATTCTTTTTGTTCTGTTTTACTTCAACGACTTCTTCAGTAGGGACGAGAACTTTCAAAATTTTGTCTTGTACGCTATGTACCACAGCTTGCGAGGATATCGTATCTCTGATTTTATCTTCATGACCGGTCTGAGTATGAACTACATACCAATGTTTCTCGAGATTTTCTTGAGTATTTTCAACTTTTTTTTCTTCTTGTTCTGACATTTTGATTCTTATCCTCCCAATATCATGCTAATAAATTTAGATAATATTAAATCTATCACACCGACATATAAAGCAACCAATATTACGACTATCGAAACTAGAATAGTGCTTTGAAATACTTCTTGCCTACTGAACCATTTTACTTTACCAAGTTCTGCATATGCTTCTTTGACGAATCTTGTACTTTTCGTAATTACATTCATTTCTTTTTCCTTTGTTTTTGTGGCTACATAACATTCATGTTGTTTCTATTTTTTTGCCACCGTATATTAAATTTCAAATTTTTATAATCATACCTTGTTTTACAAGGGTTTCGTGTTGATTTTTTGATTTCTTTTCGACGACTCGTAGGTGCAAAGCACACGAGCGAAGCGAGTGTTCCTACTCGAGGAGAAAAAAATCAAAAAATCAACCGAAAACCGAAGTAAAAAAGCGGGAGTGATAGGACTCGAACCTATAGTCCTGGTTTTGGAGACCAGTGGTTTACCAGTTAACCGACACTCCCCTTTACTTCGTCTTTTTTCGCTGACCTTCGTTTTCAGTCGCTCGAGTACCGCTACTGCTTCGCAGTATTCGCTGAATGTACTCCACGCTCCTTCAGGCCTCGGTCAGCAAAAAAATACTTGCAAAAACCTATTTGTCAAAAATTTCAAAAATCGGTTTTCTCCCGCTTATCTACCTTTTTTTACTATATTTGTGTTTTTGGCTAACTTGCCTTCTTTATGTAAAACACTCTTTCCGCATTTTTTACAAAATTTCTTTACTTCAACCTTAAAATCTTTTTTCTTCTGACTTCTTTGTTGATAATAATTTTTATTCTTACAAACTGTACAATTTAACGAAATTACAACTCTATCACTTGCCATTTTCTTTTATCCTTTTCTTTTGTTTAAACTTTTTAACTATATTGCTTTTGCTCTATGTTCTCTTTTCCAACGGAAAAGAAACAATACATAACGCGAAGCGAAAAATAGGAGGCGAGGTTCTCGCCTTAATTTACGGGGACACAAAAAAGTGTCCCCGTAAATTATATTTTATTTAATTACTCTATTATTTTAGTAACAACACCAGCACCAACGGTTCTTCCACCTTCTCTTATCGCAAATCTCA
>CAYPLD010000017.1:0-8520 GCA_964411485.1 uncultured Elusimicrobiaceae bacterium
AATGACAAATTGTTTAGATTAGAAACACAGCGTTGTGTGTGTGTGTGTGTGTGTGTGGTAGATTCTTTTTTATTCATATGTTTATTGTACATTATTTTCTCTTTCTTTTCTTTTGTTTCCTCCCCCTGCATGAGGGGGGAGGATTAAGGTGGGGGTGAATATTTCCTTTAATTATAAAAATGGTCAGTATTTTTATTTCCCCCCTTTTTCAAAAGTCGTGGACACAGACTCTGTGAGGGAATTAAAGGGGGATTTCTTTTTTATAGAATAAATCCCTCTTGTCTGCTTCGCAGTCTTTCTCCCTTTAGATAAAGGGAGAAAAATTCCAATCCATATGGCTGGAGAGTTATTTTGTATAATTAAATATATGAATATCAAAGAGTGGAAACAACAGGTAAAAAATATAGAATCTAAATACCTAAAGCTAGTGGAAAAAACTGACGGGTTAGACGATTTAGATAATATCAAAACCTCTTGCCTTGGTAGAAAAGGTGAGATTAACGATGTACTAAAACATCTAAAAGATTTCTCGATAGATGAGAAAAAAGTCGCTGGACCAATCGGTAATCAGCTGAAAAAGAAATTGACCGAAATTTTTGATAATAAACTTCAAACCCTAAATATGGGTAAAGTAAATGAAACCTTAAATAAAGAAACACTTGATTTAAGTTTACCTGCATATCCATTCAAAACTGGAAAAAAACATCCACTAACAATTGCTCAAAATAAAATGACTGATATTTTGTTCAAGCTCGGATTTAATCTAACTGATGGACCTGTGATAGAACAAGAGTTCTATAATTTCGATGCATTAAATATTGGAAAAAATCATCCAGCTCGTGATGAACAGGATACATTTTTTGTTGAAAATAAAATCAAAGACGATTTAGTTTTGAGAACCCATACTTCAAATGTTCAAATCAGATATATGCAGAAAAACAAACCGCCTTTGCGGATTATATCACCGGGAAAAGTTTTTAGAAAAGATGATGTCGACGCAAGTCATACTCCAGTATTTCATCAAATTGAAGGTTTGTATATTGATAAAAATGTATCAATGGCTGATTTGAAACAGGATTTGACTTTGTTTATGAAAGGCCTTTTTGGCGATAAAGCTGAAATCAGATTTAGACCTTCATACTTTCCATTTGTTGAGCCAGGTGTTGAGGTCGATGTAAAGTGTACATTCTGCCAAAAAGGCAAGCATTGTAGTGTGTGTAAATTGACTGGCTGGATAGAAATGTTGGGTGCGGGTATAGTCCATCCGAATGTCTTGAAAAATGTAAATATAGACCCTGAAAAATTCAGCGGATATGCTTTTGGAATGGGTGTTGAACGATTAGCGATGGTATTGTTCGGTATAAAAGATATCAGAATTTTTTATGAAAATGATGTCAGAAATTTGGAGCAATTTTAATGAAAATAGTATATAGTTGGCTAAAGGAATTTATCGATATAAAATTATTAAGCGAACAATTGACTGATAAATTAAATTCGCTTGGTATGGAAGTTGAAAGTGTAGAAAAAATCGGAGCAGATTTTAGTGGTGTTTATTGTGGCGAAATTTTAAAAATAGAAAAACATCCAAATGCTGATAAACTTTCACTTGTAACATTAGATACTCGAAATGGAAAAGCAAACATTGTTTGTGGTGCAACAAATTTGAAATTAAATAATAAAGTTCCTGTCGCCGAAATCGGGGCAAAACTCACAACAACAGATGGATTGCAAAAAGCGAAAATCAGAGGCATAGAAAGTTGTGGTATGATTTGTTCTGCCGACGAGCTTGGCATTGTCAAAGAACGACAAGAAGGGATTATTGTTTTAGATAAAAATATAAAAGTTGGTACAAATATCAAAACTTTATATGGCAAAGCTGATTATATTTTCGAAGTTGAAATCCCACCAAACCGACCCGATTTATTATCACATCTTGGTGTCGCAAGAGAGCTTGGAATTTTATTAAATCTACCTGTAAAAAAACCAAAATTAAAAAGTATAAAAACTAGCAGTAAAGGTTTGAATATCAAAATATCCTCGAAAGAAGGTTGTTATAGGTATATGGGTGCTGTTGTTCGTGGTGTGAAAAATGTCGAATCTCCTAATTGGCTCAAACAACGATTAGTAGCAATAGATATGACTCCAAAAACAGCGTTAATCGATATTACAAACTATGTTCTACACGAACTTGGTAATCCATTACATGCTTTTGATTTGAGAAATATCGATAAAGAAATTATCGTAAGAAAAGCCAAAACCAATGAAAAATTGAAAACATTGGACGAGGAAAATTTAACTTTAGATACAAATAGCTTGGTCATTGCCGACAGCAAAAAGCCATTGGTTTTGGCGGGTGTTATCGGCGGGATACATAGTGGTGTCAAAAAAGATACGAAAGATATATTTTTAGAAGGTGCATATTTTAATCCACCACTTGTCAACAAAACTTCTAGACATTATGGTATTAGTACAGATTCGTCATATCGTTTTGAACGAGGCGTTGATTTAGATGGTGTCGAATATGCTTTCAAACGAGCTTTGAATTTGTTGACCGAAATTTGCGGTGGAACTGCAAGCAAGATAGAGGACGCTTATCCAGTCAAACAGAAAAATAAACAAATTAGTTTCAAGTCAGAGGATATAAATAAGATTTTGGGTTCTGATATTTCTGATAAAAATCAAAAAACAATTTTCAAAAACTTGGCTAAAAAATTTGATGGCAATGGAAAAACGTGGAAATTTTTAGCACCAAGTTGGCGTCGAGATTTGAATCACAAATGGGACTTGGCAGAAGAAGTTGCAAGATTTGTTGGTTATGATAAAATCAAAAATGCGACAAATCAAGCATATGTTTCTTATAAAGAAACACCAATAGAAGAAATTTTGATAGATAAAATAACTGACACATTAACTTCACTTGGTTTTTATGAGTGCAAAAATTTTGACTTTGTGTCGTCGAAAGAACCAAATTCTGTAAAGATAAAAAACCCGCTCAACGAGGATTATACACATTTAAGAACAACACTTTTGGGTGGTCTGTTGAAAAATATAAATTTGAATCAGCGATATGGACAATTAAATTTGAGCTTATTTGAAGTTGGTAAAACTTATGAACTTAAAAAAGGATTTCCAAAAGAAAGCTATACCGTTAGCGGTGCATTATCAGAAAAAGTGGATTTCTTTTATTTGAAAGGAATTGTCGAAAAAGTAGCAGAAAATTTTGGCACAAATATAGAATTTAAGACATCAGTTGTTCGAAATTTTATGCATCCGAAAATTTGTTTAGATATTTTTGCTAACGGCAAAAACATCGGATTCTTTGGAGCGTTACATCCGTCTATTGCTGATAAATTTGAACTTAAGGGTAAAAATATTTGGGTTTTTGAAATCAACCTTGAAAACATTTTGAGAAATCTAAAAATAGAACCGACAAGATTAAAATCGATCAGCATGTATCCAAGTTCATGGCGAGATATTTCGTTTATTTTGGCTGGTGATATAAAATTTAGCGAGATAGAAAGTGTGATAAATGATAGCAAAGAAATAGAGAATACAACATTTAATCTTATAGATTTATATAAAGGCGAAAAACTTGGTAAAGATAAAAAAAGTGTGACTATACGGCTAAATTTTTCATGTTCGGACAGAACACTAACAGATGGTGAAGTTGCACAAGCGGTTAATACAATTGTCAATAATTTACAAAAGAAACTATCTGCTAGTTTGAGGTAAGGAAATGCAGGAGAAAATCAAGCATTTGGAGCTACTTGTGAATACTACGCTTGAACGATTAGAAAAAGCGTATAAGGATAATTCTAGCTTAAAAAATCGGGTGAAATATTTGGAAGCATCTATCGTTAAACTATCACAAGCCAATGCAGAATTAAAAGAGCTAAAAGAATGGAAAAAAGACACAAAACTCAAACTTAAAAAAGTTTATGCAAAAGTAAATAAAGAGCTAAATAAAGCTCAAAAAGACAAAATTATTTAAGCAGGAAAAATATGGCGAAGACTAACCTCGAAATAAAAAAAATCAGACTAGATAATGTGGAAATCAAAGATGTCACCAGTTTGGAGCTCAAACAAATAGCAAAAGATGTTGAAACTAGAATGCTAAAAATCCAGAGCGAAAAAGGGGTTATCAATACTTTGAACCAAGCGTTGATGGTCGCATTGGAATATGCGTCGCAATCATATTCGAGCGAACAGCGAGAAGGCGGACAAAAACGTGATGAGGAACAACGAGTCACAGAACTGATACATAGAATCAAAACAAGATTAGATATATAAAAAAACCGAGTTCAAATTGAACTCGGTTTTTTTATGATTATAAATTTTTACTTAAACTTATCTTTATTTTCTTGTAAATATTTTTCTTTATTTTTAATTAGTTTTTCTTTTTTATATAGACTAATATTTCTTACAAGGGTAGCGTTGGTGCATATTTGACACCAACTTCTAGGGTGAAAAAATATTCCGATAATAATACCAACAACAGTTGTGAAAGTGATAAGCATTAAGAACACTTTACTAATAGCGACCCAATCACCCCATTTGATAGCGGTATTATAGATAAGAAGTGATATTATGAAAAACGCTATTAAGAATTGTAAAGTAGAATTTTTTAAAGCTTCAGGATAATCCACCTGTCTACTTATTTTGCTTAAAAGATAATCGTACATTTGTCCTCTAGGACACATCCAATTACACCAAAATCGTCCCTTGAAAAATGCAGTAATAACACCAACGAGTATACAACAAACAAAAAATATTGCAATTGAATCTAGAAACCAAGCGAATATTAATAACGATAAATATAAAACTCCTACGAGCAAGCTTAATGTTCTTATCATATCAGTTTTCATGCTTAAATCCCCTTTGCTTTTAATATGAGATTAGTATAGCATATTTTTCTTGAAGGTACTTAACGCTTGTAAATACGGAAATAAACTAAATTCCGATTGTCTGTTATTGGGAAAAATACGACTTATCATCTTTTATTTAGCGGGCGATGGGAATCGAACCCACGTCTCAACCTTGGCAAGGTCGTGTGCTACCATTGTACCACGCCCGCAGATAGAAATCAATCTACACGTACATTATATCAAATTTTCAAAATTCAGAAATTAGTCCAAAATCTGTTTTGCTATTTTAGAAAGAGACTCTTTTTGCTTGAATTCTCCTCTTATATAAGGATTTTTACTCAATTTATTAAGGTGAGGATTTGCCTGTATAATTTTTTTAGATGTGTTAGGTCTGTTAATATAATATTTTACAGCCGAACTTCTTAAAATATAATCTGTAAGTCGAGTTTTTGCTATTGCTGATATTACTCTTTCATTTTCTAACGCTTTTTTGACTACTATATTGTTAAAAAATCGACTCATAAACTTTTCGTCGTCTATCAATGCTCTTAATTGTTTCGGATCGTTCAAAATCGCCGAAACACTAGGTCTTTTTAGAAAATTCAAAGTGACTGTTTTATTATTGAACACAAGATTTATGACGAGCGGATTCTCAAGATTTAGAGCAACAACATTCAATAATACTCCGGGTGTTGCACCGATATTCGCCAGATCAGATTTTTTCAATGTTTTCAAATTTTCTTGAGTTACTACGGGTATCCCTGCTCCTACATTTCTGTATTTCACAGTCTGTTTCCCTTCCGCAAGTAAATCGTAAGGGTTTTTCATAATTTGAGTTTTATCCAACTCATATTCTGATGTGCTAAAATCAGCATCTATTCCTGTCGGCGAGCCTGCTTTTTTGATAAGTCGAGCGACAGGATACATCAATAGCATTGCTAAAAATACAATCAGCATTACTATCGGAAAGGTTTTGTTAGTTGTAAAGTTCTTCAAGTTTTTCATACCAGTATATTTTAACATATAATATAGGTATAGAGAAAAAAGAGAGGACATTATGATAAAAAAGAAAATTTACTATTATGATACCGATGCACAAGGCATTGTAAATAACGGAAGTTATTTGGACTATATGGAAGAAGCACGTACTGAATATATAGACGAACAGTGTGGTGTAAATTTACAAAAACTTCAAGATGAACAAGGGATTTTATTTGTTGTTTATAAACATGAAATTGACTATAAATACCCTGCTCGATTTGGCGAAACGTTAAATATCGAAACTTGGATTTCTGATTTGTCTGATATTAAAATCGAAGTGGAATATAAATTCACAAATCAAGAAGGAAAATTAACAACCAAAGCTAAAACAGTACTTGTTTGCGTCAATAAAGAGGGTAGTCCAATAATGATTCCAAGCGAGGTTAAAGACAAGCTTTCAAAACAGCTGTAAGTTTTTCAAGAAAAGTTAATTTGATTTTTTTGTTGATAATATCAAAATCTAATTTTTTTATTTTATGTAATAATATTCTGTAAACTTGTAATATCACTTGTGCCGGAAACATTTTTCGTTTATCTTCTTTTGGTAGAGTCTTTAACGCTTGCTGATAATAAAATTCCGACATAGTAAAATAACAGTTTAATAGTTTTTTGATTTTTGGACTATCCTTTAGAAGCATAATTTCATCTTCAGAAATATCAAATTTATCAAGATCTTCTTTGGGAATATATATGCGATTTATTTTAGCGTCTTGCCAAAAATCTCTGACGATGTTTGTCAATTGGACAGCATAACCAAGTTTTATTGCGTATTTCTCTGTGTCTGTATTTTTGTGTCCAAAAATGTCTATGCAAATAAGTCCGACAGAGCAAGCGACACCATACATATATTTTTTTAGATCTTCAAATGTTTTGAATCTCACAATTTCCAAATCTTTTGAAACTCCGCCGATAATATCTAAAAAATGAGTTTGTTTTAAGTGAAAATTGTCTATGGCTTGTTTTAGATTTTCTGGTAGTTTGCTTGGTTGATTATTGTATAAACTTTCAAGTTCTGTTTTTAATTCTAATAATTTTTCTCGTGGTGATTCGATGTTTTCGTCAACGATATCATCAGCATATCTTGCGAAGTCGTAAACTGCTGATAGTGCTTTTTTCTTTTTGCTAGGCAAAAAGAAAAAAGCAGTTCTGAAGCTAGAGTGTTTGAACGAATTTGATTTGTACATCTTGTAAAAATTTTACAAAATATAGTTATGATTAAACAAATATTAAAAAAACACAGTGAATATTTTGCGATACTCGATTGTTCTACATTAGAAAAAGAACGAACTTTTTTACAGGAAAAAATAGAACGAGGTATCCCTAATCACCTTGATTTTCTAAAACGAAATGTTGAAATGCGAACTGATATCAAAAAATGGTTTCTTCAAGCAGAAAGTGTTATTCTTATTTTGTTTCCATATTGGAATAGTACAATGTCAGAGGATAAAACGATGATATCAAAAGAGAACTGGCTAAAGCTCCGACAACTTCGTGGAAAGAAAAAGCCATCTATGGTAAGCGAGAAGCATTTAGCTAGTTTAAAGAATGTGAAAGTTTCGAGATATATTTTATCACAAGATTACCACGAAGTTGTCGGAGATATTTTGAAACAGATATTAAAAAATCTGAAAGAAATTTATCCAAATTTAGAAGGTAAAACTTTTGTAGATAGTTCACCGGTTATGGAGAAAGCGTTATCAGAAAAAGCACAGCTTGGTAAGATTGGCAAAAATATGATTTTGATAAATCAAGAAATCGGTAGTTATTTTTTTATTGGTGGTATTGCTGTTTCGGAAAAATTACAAAATTTTATCAATATAAATCCAACACCGACTAGTCTATGCGAAATTTGCGACGATAAGTGTATCAAGGCATGTCCTAATAATGCGTTGAGAGAAAATGGGTTAGATTACAATAAATGTTTTGCGTCATGGAATACTCAAACAAAAAATCCAATTCCAAAAGATATTGAAAACAAAATGGATAATTTAGTTGAAGGGTGCGATATTTGTCAACAGGTTTGTCCATATAATCAAAACACTAATACTGAAATTTTGGATTGTCTAAAACCTTTAAGCAGGTAATATGCTTTCGACAGCTTCAATCAATGTATCTTGTTGGAACGGTTTTGACATAAAACTTTTAATTTGCGAGGTATCCCGAAATAAAGTTTCAACATCTTTTAGCGAGGATATTATCAAAATAGGGATATGCGATAATTCTTTATCTTTTGCCATCTGTTTTACTAATGTTTGTCCATCTATACCGGGCAACATAACGTCCATAATAATGAGATTTGGTTTAAATTCATGCATTTTAGCGATTGCATCACGTCCGTTTTCACAATAATCAATCTCATATCCTTTTTTTGATAAAATAGCAGAAATAAGTTTGATTATATGATACTCATCTTCTATTATGAGAATATTTTTAGCCATTTTTAACCCCTATGAATATTTAATACAATATATTATATGAATAAACAACAATTCAAAGCTAAAGTATTTAGTTCTATAGTTAAATTCTACAAATTTAATAACCTTGTCCGCAAAGGCGATTTTGTTCTCGTTGGAGTATCCGCGGGTGCGGATTCTATGTGTTTGCTTCATTTTTT
>CAYPLD010000017.1:8620-10820 GCA_964411485.1 uncultured Elusimicrobiaceae bacterium
GCGAAAAAGTATAAGGCAAATAAAATTGCATTGGCACATCATTTGGACGATCACATTGAAACAATTTTCTTAAATATTTTACGTGGTACGAAAGCCAAAGGTTTTTTAGGAATTCCTGTTAAAAGAAAGTTGATGAATAAAATTGAAATCGTCAGACCATTTTTATCAATCGATAAAAAAGATGTGTTAAATTATGCAAAATATAATGATTTAGAATTTTTAGATGATGAAACAAATTTCGACGATAAATTCACTAGAAACTGGTTAAGAAACACAGTTATTCCGATGCTAGAAAAGAAACAACCGCAAATAAAAAAACATTTGCAATTGATGTCAAAAGATCTTCAAAAATATATAAAAACTAATTAAGATAAGGTTTTAATAATTCTTTCGGAAAGCCAATATCCAATAATTTTAATTCTCCAACAAAACCTTTAGCTTCGTTTTTTACCAATCCATTTTTCACAAGCCCAAGCGTTAATGTTAGATTTGATTTTACACAAGGTGTATTTGGTTTGCCTGTATCCGCATCTAAGCCAGACGGGATATCAACACTAACTACTTGCGTTTTTTGTTCGTTTATCTTATTGATTATATTTTTGTATATTCCTCGAGGGTTTCCACGAGAACCTGTGCCTAAAAGAGCGTCCACAATTAGAAAAGGTTTTTCCATCTTTTCTAATTGTGGACATTTTTCAACTTGCTTAACAGATAAACTAACAAAAAACGCACGCTTTAGATTTTTCACAAGTAGTTCAGAATATTTTTCACTATCAATCAAAAAACATTTTACTGACAATCCCCATTCGAGCAAATATCTAGCAATGACTAATCCGTCTCCGCCGTTATTTCCTGTTCCACAAAAAACCACGACATTTCTTTTTTTTAGTTCTGGGCTTGGCGGGCAAGATGAGGTTGGTCTTTTGGTATCACACAAATCAGAAAAATAATTATTTAAAATTTCTTCGGCTATCCCACGACCGGCATTTTCCATTAATAAATCGCCGTGTACACCAAATTTTTCCTGTGCCAAAACGTCAATTTCTTGCATCTGTTTAGCAGATACTGTTTTATATTTTTTCATATTTTTATAAGAATATTGAGATTATATAGAACAATCCAACAAACACAGCTACTACTATAGTGACAATGCTTATTAATGCTGGCACTAAAGAGAAAAGTAATGCCAACAAAGTAATTCCTTTTTTAAGCTGATATGTCTGTTGCATCATATAAACTATTACCCAAAGTTGAGCTATGATAACTAAAGCCAAAAACAATACAGAAAATTCTCTTAACAAAGGAAATTGTATGCTCAAAATAATGAAAGGTATTATGACTATTTTTATAAAGTGTGATATTCCTATCAAGCTAAATAAACCAGATGCATTACCATTTCCTGTGGTCATATCTAGGAACAAGTGTGCACAAGATGCCACAAAATAACCAACCGACAACATTAAGATATAAAAGAATACTATCGAGAATAAAAACGACTCCAAACCAACACCGCTTGAACTTTTCATTTTCCAAAATATTGCCATCACTAATGCACCGGTGAAATATCCCAAGAATGCTGTGGACAAATATTTTTCTCTCATTATTTTTGAAATAGTTTCTTTTGGTTTTTCAAAAAACGCATAACATAATTCTAAAACGCTCATATTTTACCTCTTTAATAAGTCCACAAATAAAGAACTTTTGGTGTTGTCATATTTTCTATGGATTTTGTTATTGGATTTTTCTTGTTAAATTGTGCATAATCTAACATCAAAAAGAAATCCTTGAAATTTGTTGGCTTTTGAGTTCCGATTTTCAAATTCTCAATACCGGTTAATTCTTCTGCAACTGATTTTGCCTTATCTTCACCGCCAAGATAATCAATCATTTTAATATTGAATGCTTGTCTTCCGGTGAAAACTCTGCCGTCTGCATAATTTTTCAAAACAGCATCTGTTAATTGTCTGTTTTGTTTTACTACCTGATAAAATTGATCATAACTATCGTCGATCATTGCTTGAATCAATTGTTTTTCGGCAACGGTCATTTCTCTGTACGGGCTACCGATATCTTTATAAGTACCGCTCTTTATCGGCTGAACTTTCACGCCGATTTTAGCAAACAATTCTTGCATATTTGTAGTTTGCATAATCACACCGATAGAACCGGTTATTGTGCCGGGTTGTGCGATAATTTTATC
>CAYPLD010000017.1:10920-14193 GCA_964411485.1 uncultured Elusimicrobiaceae bacterium
AATATTGCTGTGCTGTCTGTGACCGTATCTGAAACTTCGCAATATTGTTTGTCCATTATTATAAAAATTGACGATATTAGCGATAATCCGAAGAAAAAGACTAACACTTTTATCCATTTTCTCAATGAATTGTCCTTTTGGTTATTTTGGTTTTCTTGTGGAAAATTTTCCATATACCCTCCCTGTCTTTAGCTTTTTTTGATTAAAAGTATTATACTATATATTAGATATCATTATGTTCAAGGAGGATTTTCTTATGATACGAGGAGTTTGGCCTGCAATCATCACCCCATTTACAAAAGAAGGTAAAATAGATTTCAAAGCATTAGAAACTATCATAGATAAACAAATCAAGATAGGAGTGGACGGACTTGTGCTTCTTGGTACGACTGCAGAAGTGCCATCTTTGACTGATGTAGATAGAGATGCAATCCTAAAGCATGCGACTGAATATATTAATAAAAGGGTAAAAGTTATAATCGGTGCGGCGACAAATTCAACACCAACAACATTGAAAAAAATTGAGCATGCGATGAATTTTAATCCCGATGGATTGTTAGTCGTGACCCCATATTACAATAAACCAAATCCAAGTGGACTTATTGAGCATTTCAAACAAGCAGGACAATTCAAATGTCCAATAATTTTATATCATATCCCCGGCAGAACAGGTCTAAAAGTGCCAATACCAGTATTTGAAAGATTGTTTGCAGAAGCACCAATGGTTAAAGGTGTTAAAGAATCCGATTATGATTTTTCACATGTAACAGAAATGGCGGTCAGATTTGGTGATAAGATAGATTATATCTGTGGCAACGATGATGTTTTGCCAGAATTTCTGGCTCTTGGTTCGCCTGCAATAATTACTGCGGCTGGAAATGTTGTATCGCCAGCTTTTGTCAAAATGTTTAAGGAATTTCATGTTGGCAAAACGCACCAAAGTTTTGAAACGTTTAGAAAAATTTATAAAGTGATACAAGCATGCTATTTTGAAACAAATCCAGTTTGTTCAAAATATATTTTAAGCAAATTTGGTATTTGTGAGGAAACTGCAAGGCTTCCATTAGGTGAAATATCGTCGGAAAACAAAAAGAAAATAGATGATGTTTTGAAAAATTGCGACAAATCATTAATAATTAGTTAGGAGTAGAAATATGGTATATCATCATGAAAAGTTTAAGCCGAGTATTTTTCACGAGTTGAGCGCTCTTGTAAAATCGCATAAACACGAACTAGAACTTATCGATATGGGAATAGGCGATCCGGATATTCCGTTTGATAAAAAACTTGCCGAAAGTTTCGCTAAACATATAGTTGAAGGGCGAGATAAGTACTATCATTACCCATCAACAGACGGACATCCAATTTTCAAAAAAGCGATTTTGGATTGGTACGAAAGAATTTTTGATATCAGACTTAAAGATGAAAATGTGACAGCATTTAAGGGTATCAAAGAAGCTATCACTTATATGTGTCAATTTGCGAATGGTCCAGAGGATATAATCATGATTCCAGATCCGGGATATCCGACCTATAAACTCGCCGCAGAAACATGTGGTGCTGGTGTTTATGAAATGCCACTTTTAGAAGAAAACGAATATTTACCAGACCTTTCAAAAATTCCTGAAGATGTTTTTAAGCGTACAAAAGTTATGTTTTTGAATTATCCAAATAATCCGACTGGTGCAACGATGAGCAAAGAGCAATTTGCCCCGTTCTTAAAAAAGGCAGTAGAACACGATTTTATTATTTGTTTGGATAGAGCGTACAACGATTTGAAATTGGTTGATGATTTACCAAAATGGAGTGTTTTTGAATTTGAAGGTGCTGGTGATTATTGTATCGGATTTTATTCGATGTCAAAACCTTATAATGCTTGCGGAATGAGAGTTGGTTTTGCAACAAGTGGAGCAAATCTTATAAAGAAATTTTCAAATATAAAAAATGTTTCTGATAATGGTGTTTTTACCCCGACACAATTGGCTTATGCCGAAGCATTGGCTCGACCTGATATTGTCGAGGAAAATTGTAAAATTTATCGCGAACGATGTGAAGTTTTCAAAAAATGTTTTGATAAATTGGGGATAAAATATCTAAATCCAAAAGCGACATTTTATATGTGGGTAAAAGTGCCTAATGGTATGAAATCTCGAGAATTCGTGATGGATTGTTTCAAAGAAACAGCAGTTTTATTTACTCCGGGAATTGGGTTTGGTAAATATGGTGATGATTATTTCAGAATCGCATTGACCCAACCAAAAGAAAAAATTGAAGAAGCGTGTAAGAGAATTGAAGAATGGGTGGCGAATCGCCACTGATATTTATGTCTTCGGCTTATGTTTTATTTCCTCTCCCTTTGGGAGAGGACGACTAACCAAAATGGTTAGCGAGGTGAGGGCTAGGTTGAAATTTGTATGAAAAATAAAAAAATAATTGTAATGAAATTTGGTGGAAATACACTTGCCGATCAAGATAAAATTCTAAATGCAGTAAAAATTATCAAAAATAAATATGCAGAAAAAATTTTACCAGTGATTGTTGTATCGGCAAATGGTAATATGACCGATGTCTTATTAGAAACTGCATGTAGTTTAAGTAAAAATCCTGATAAACGTGAATTGGATATGTTGGTATCAACTGGTGAACGAATTAGCATGGCATTGTTGTCTATTGCTTTGAAAAATATCGATATGCCTGCGATTTCGCTTACAGGATCGCAAATAGGTTTGACGACTACATCAGAGCATAGCGGTGCTGATATTATCGGATTAAACAATAAAAGATTAGAAAGCGAAATCGCAAAAGGAAATATCCCAATAATAGCTGGTTTTCAGGGGATTGGCGAGCATAAAGAAATCACGACCTTAAAAAGAGGGGGCAGTGATTTATCAGCTGTGTTTTTGGCAAAAGAATTGAAAGCTGATTGTGTAGAAATGATAAAAGATGTTGAGGGTGTTTTTGATAAAGATCCAAAAAAAGATAAAAACGGAAAAAAATTAGACGAAGTTTGTTTTGAAAAAATGCATAAAATGTGTCAAGATGGTGCGAATGTTTTATATAGTCAAGCAGTGAAACTAGCAAAGGAAAATAATATTTCGATAAAAATTATTTATTATAAAACCGGAAAAGTAGGTACGATAATAAAATGAGTATAAAAATAGCAGTAATCGGAGCAAATGGTATGGTTGGACAAACCATGCAAAAAGAATTAGCTCGAATCAAAAATAATGATGTCGAAATCTTGACTTATTCCAGACAAGACGAAATTTCGCC
>CAYPLD010000018.1:0-14119 GCA_964411485.1 uncultured Elusimicrobiaceae bacterium
TTGAAGAGTTTTTATCGTTCAATGAAAGAATCAAATTTTTCGAAGATATGATTTTGCAAGATAAACTTAAACTCATCCGAGCTAATTTACGATTGGTTGTATCTATCGCAAAAAAACATGCAAACTCAAACTTGGAACTTTCTGATTTGATTCAAGAAGGTGGATTAGGTTTGATGAAAGCAGTCGAAAAATTTGAGTATAAACGTGGTTTCAAATTTTCTACATATGCAACTTGGTGGATACGCCAATCAATTAACCGAGCGATTGCTGATCAGGCAAACACAATCAGAATTCCTGTTCATATGAAAGAGCTTGTATCGAAATTGACAAAAGTTACAAACAGGTTTAGACAAGAACACGGACGAGAAGCAACTTTAGAAGAATATTCGAAAGCGTTGAAATTGCCAATAGAAAAAGTCAAAAGTATTTTGAAAATTATGTCAGACCCTATATCTTTATCCACACCAATTGGTGATGATGAAGATTCACATTTGGAAGATTTCATCGAGGATAAAGGTAATACAATGCCATTGGTTGCGGCTGGTGATTATTTGAGGAAGCAAGAAGTGACTCAAGTGTTATCGACTTTATCTGACAGGGAAGCAAAGATTGTGAAGTTACGATTTGGATTGGACTCTGGCTATCCAAGAACGCTTGAAGAAGTCGGAAAAATGTTTAACGTGACACGTGAACGTGTACGACAGATTGAAGCAAAAGCGATTAGGAAGTTGCGACATCCTTCACGGACGAAATTATTAAAAGATTATTCCGAAGAAGGACAATAGCACACAGTGTGTGCCGACATTTTTCGCTTCGCGACATGAACTAATCGTTTTCTAGCGAAAACTTAAATTATTATTTTTATTGAAAAAGCCGAGTTCGGAATACCGAACTCGGCTTTATAAAGACAAACTTCGTGAGTTTTTACGAGTATTTTGGTCGAGAGCCTCGACGCCCCAAATGAGAATGCGAAAGAGCCACCCGCAGAATACCTTGAGTGGGGTTATCCCCCGTGTATTTAAGAGTGGCTCTGACAAAATTCTCGTTCAAAAGACGAAGTAAAAACTTTACTTGTTATTTTTCTTTACTTTATCCTTCAAGAAATCTTCAACAATTCCTTTAGCTCCTAATCCAACTGATATCCCAAATGCAATTCCAAATGCACCCATCAATATCAAGATTATCGAATTTACCAAAGGCAATGCGATTCCAATTTCTTCCAAAGCCATTAAACATGCAAATACAATAATCACAATGTTTACTGCTTCAGCTAAAATGAATCCGCCTTTTAGATTATTCACTTTTGCAGAATTTCTCAAAATATTACTTATGAATTTACCAAATAATAAACCTGCAAAGATAATCACTATACCTACAAATAAATTTGGTAACCAGTTCAAGAATAGTTGTAATAGATCACCAATGATATTTAATCTCATCACCTCCGCTGCTGCCACGATGAATATTATCATTATCACCCATGTAGCAATAAATGCCATCACGGCTGTCGGGGATTTACCAAAACCTACTCTTGTGAATAATTCATTGATACCTAACTTTGAGGTAGCTTCATCTAACTTGATTTTGTTCAAAATAGCTTTTATTGCACTGCCTATCCATCTTGATAAAAAGAGCCCTACTATCAATAATATCAAGCCCCAGATTATGCCTACAAGTGCTACACTAACCTTATCCCAAATGCCAACAAACGATGCTTTGAACACTTCAAACATTTCGTTTATTATTTCCATTACGAATGCCTCCTATATTAAATTTACAATTAATTGTAGCAAAAATTTAACTATTATTTCATTATATTGTTAAAATGTATATATGAGCGATATCCAATATCTAAAAGGCGTCGGACCTAAACGTGCAGAAATGCTTGAAAAATTAGACATTAATTCTGTGGGAGATTTGTTGCATTACTATCCTCGTACGTATCAGGATAGACAACTCCATACCCCGATTTCAGAACTGAAAAAGGTTGACCTATATATATCCAAAACTAAAGTGATTCGGACCCAGTTTATACCCACTAAAAATATCTTGATTTTCAAAGCATTTCTGCAAGAACTACCAAAAGGCAATACGATAGAAGCGAGTTGGTTCAAACGAAAAACTTTTTCTTATGATCCATTCCAAAAAATCAAACAGGATTTTATACAAGACGAAAATGTTTGGATAGTCGGTAGACGAAACGCCAAATATGCGTTCGATACAAATAAAATTTCAGTCGATGAGTATTATAAAGAAGACGATCCAATGGCGATGCAGGTACATGTAGATAGAATCGTACCCGTTTACGCATTAACGCAAGGATTGAGCCCAAAAATTTTCCGTGAAGTGATGTATAAAGCGATGAATTCGCAAGTACAATTGGAAAAAGAAACTATCCCATTGAAACTTCTCGAAAAGAGAAAATTTTTGGGGATAGAAACAGCCCTAAAAAACATCCATTTTCCAAACACATTGATACAACTTTCAAAAGCTAGAGAGCGTGCGATATACGAAGAATTCTTACTTTTATCGAGTGCATTGTTAATCAAAAGAAAACAAAATAAAGAAACGCATAAAAAATATAAATATGAGATAAAAAAACATTTACTCACTCCTTTCAAAGAAAATTTAGGTTTTGAATTGACTAGTTGTCAGGTAAAAGTTATAAACGAAATTTTTAAAGATATGATAAAATCAAAACCGATGCTCCGACTTTTACAAGGTGATGTCGGATCTGGTAAAACCGTCGCCGCTTTATCGGCGATACTTTTGGCAGTTGAAAATAAATATCAGACCGCATTTTTAGCTCCGACAGAAATTTTAGCAGAACAACATTTTATCACTATCAAAAAATTTCTAGGCGATTTACCAGTCAATTTTGAAATATTAACTTCTAAAACAACAGCTAAAAAGAAAAAAGAGATAATCGAAAAATTAGCTAAAGGTGAAATTGATATTCTGGTCGGTACGCATGCGATTATTGAGCCAAATATAAAATTCAAAAATCTAAAACTCGCCGTGATAGATGAACAACATAAATTTGGAGTCAAACAACGTGCAATATTAAAAAATAAAGCAAAAGAAATCGATTTATTAACAATGACTGCGACCCCTATCCCAAGAACACTGGCATTAGCATTTTACGGCGATTTAGATGTATCAACAATCAATAAATTACCACCCGGCAGGAAGGAAATTTTGACATGTCAAGCAAACCAAGAAGTTGCATTTGATAGAGCCAAAGAGGAGATAGAAAAAGGTCGACAAGTTTATATGGTCTATCCAATAATTGAAGAAAGTGAGAAATTAGCATTGAAACCGGTTAAAGCAGAGTTTGAGAAATTGTCAAAAGATGTTTTCAAAGATTATAAACTCGAAATGATACACGGACAAATGAGTGGCAAAGAAAAACAAAAAGTAATGCAAAAGTTTTTAGATAAAAAAATTGACATGCTACTCGCCACGCCCGTAATTGAAGTCGGGATTGATGTGAAAAATGTCACTTTAATGATTATCCAAAACGCAGAGCGTTTTGGATTAGCGAGTTTACATCAATTACGAGGTAGAATCGGGCGTGGCGAGCATCAATCAGAGTGTATACTAGTCGCTGGAGATAACGGCGGAAAGAATAATGAGCGGATGAAAATAATGTGTAAGACCAATGACGGATTTGTGATTGGTGAAAAAGATATTGAACTTCGCGGTCCGGGTGAGATTTTGGGTACGCGTCAACATGGCGATGTGGAATTTAAGACTGCTGATTTAGTCAAAGACAAAGATATACTCGCTTGGGCTGTTGAGGACAGAGATTTGATTTTCAAAGATGACACAAATTTATCTAAACCAGAAAATCAAAACTTCAGAAAAAGATTAATCGAACTTTATAACAAGCATTGGCACATGATAGATCTTTCTTAAAAAATATGTATAATAAAAATATGAATAAAAAAGCATTTACAAAACAATTCTGTCATCCTGAATTGACCCGTAGGAGTCATCCCGAACTTGATTCGGGATCTAGTATAAAATCAGGATCTTATAGTAAGATTGCGGACCAAGCTCACAATGACAAATCCCTCACCGCAAGCGGTTCCCTCCCTTTTCAAAAAGGGAGAAAATTATTTTGTAATAAAGGTTTCACTTTAATTGAATTGTTGGTGGTGGTACTTATAATAGCAGTGTTAGCATCTATTGCATTACCTAAATATATGATAACAAGAGATAGAGCTCGTCTTACAGGATTAATAACGATAGCAAAGAATGTCAATGATGCTTTAGATAGACGAAGCCTTTTTGATAGTTCTACGGATTCTCATGCTTTGGAAAAACTGGATATAAGTTTTAAAGATTACCTAGGGGCTGATTGCACAGGAGGAAGTTGCGATATTAAAGTATCAGGCAAAAAATATGGATGCATCCTTATTTAAATAGTGGTGATATTGTTGGTCAAAATATCACTTATTATTATTCGTTTGATGATCCTCTTTTTGGCTTATTTGCAATTTACACAGATGATTTTGGTTATTCCTACACATTTAAATATTGGTGTTGGGATGGAGGTTGGGCAACAAGGACAGTATCCGTAAATGAAAGTAGGTGTGTGAAAGTAGCAGAGAGTATGGGTGGTAGTTGTAGTGGAGGTACTGGTTCTAAATTTTGTTATTGGAGCTAACACTAAAATCTAAATTAATATATTAGATATATAATACCCCTCGTTCCTTATATGGAACGAGGGGTAATTTTTTATTTTACGACATTATCTGTCATTGCGAGAAATTTGTAAAAATTTCATGACAATCTGAATTCTTTTTCCCCCTTTTAGTAAAGTCGTGGACACAGACTCTGTGGGGGAATTAAAGGGGGTTTTAATGTTTCATATAACTATTAAAACTTTATAATGTTTTGAAATATTAAAACCCTCGTCTTTTTTCCTACAGGAAAAAATCCACTCCCTTTACAAAAGGGAGAAAATAAAACGAAGAGTGCCAATCAACAAAAAGTTGATTGGCACTCTTACGGGAGCTCATATAAACTTCTACCGGGAGAGGGACTCGAACCCTCACGATCTTGCGACCAACGGTTTTTGAGACCGTCCCGTCTACCAATTCCAGCACCCCGGCTCTTTTTATACAAGTCGTAACGCGTGTAAACACGCTACACTAAAATTTTACCAAATTTTTTCCACTTTTAGTCAAGTCTTTTTTGGGGAAAGCTTCCCCTCCCCTTTTTCGCTTCGCGTTTTGCGTTGTTTCTTTTCTTTCAGAAAATAATTTTTTTGAAGCAACTATTTCTACAAGTATTCTGTGCTGAATTTTCGTTTTCTTTTCGACGACTAGTAGATCGGAACGACGAGCGAATGCGAGTTCCCTACTTTAGGAGAAAAAAAACGAAAATTCAGCCAGAAGACGAAGTAGAATATGGACATCTGTTTTTGAATCCGCAATGTTCGCAGTATTCTGTGTTAGGATAAAACTCTTCATCAACTATTTTTTTGCCAATAGATATTATAGTTTCTAAAGTTTTTTCATCATTAAAGTCATCAAAATTTGTGCTTATTATTTCACCAAACGCAAGCAACCATAAACTCGAACGACCCTTTTTCATTCCCCACGCTTTTCTCGCACCAAGCGTATAAATCGCAAGCTGTAAACTGTTCTTTACATCATAATCCTTGTCCATTTCAATACCAGTCTTATAATCTATCACATCAAAACTATCGTCTGGAAATCGGTCAACCCTATCAATTTTTCCCCTTATCGTCCAACCTTCATCACTATAAATAAATTCTTTTTCGCTAGATTCTGTTTTGCCTTTACATTTTTTTTGTAACGCTATAAAATTCGCAAGAATTTGTTTTCCTTTTAGATAATATTCGTTTTGTTCTTGTGCGTTTTTGTATCCACCACCTATCCAACAATCATTATAATAATCCAAAATTAAATCGTCGTTATTTCCCTTTTCGTGATACATTTCTAAAGTTCTATGTAAACTCACACCAAGCGAACCACTCGCACTCAATCCTTCTTTTTTGCCCTCAATGTATTTGTATTTATATAGAATAGGACAGTTTTGATAAGTCGAAATTTTGGAATAATTCAATTCTTTTTGTTTATGTTCAAATGGTTTTATCATTTTTTTCCTTGTCTAAAATGAGATTGCCACAGCAAATTCGCACGTGCGAATTTGCTTCGCAATGACAAAATAAATCCCTCCCCTGCTCACGCAGGTACTCCCTTTTGAAAAAGGGAGAAAATTATTTTTTATCTTTGAGGAAATCTATAGTTGTATCGCCGTAAACTTCACTTCTATATAGTTCCAAATTTTTGGGAACATTAAACGTTTCTTTCTTGTGATGCTGACATATTATTATCCCATCATTAGCAAGCATATCGCTTTCTGCAACGTCAGCTAAAACTGGTTCTGTCAAACTCAATTCTTTGTTGTTTGCTAATCGATATGGAGGACCCATAAAAATAATATCAAAACCTTGTTCGTCCGTATAATTGTAAAGAAATTTTGTGCCTTTCAAAATATCACATTTGCAAACTTTTGCTCTATCCTCAAAATCTAAATTTTTGAGATTTTTCTCTATCGTTCTTACACACGCAATTTCACGTTCCGCAAACACTACTTTCATCGCATTACGCGACAACGCTTCTAATCCAACATTACCAGTTCCTGCAAATAAATCTAGCATAATGCTACCAGTAATTCGAGGTCGAATAATATCAAATAAAGATTGTTTTATTCTATCCGATATCGGCTTCACGTTCATCTTTTTCGACACAGAAAATAGTTTGCGTCCTCTTGCACTGCCTGCTATTATTCTCATTTTTACTCTCTATACGGAACTTGTAATAAATAAATTGGTTGATTTGTTTTTTCTATAACAATATACGTAGGTGGTAAGTTTTGTTGAGCCAATGCCGCAACACTAGTTATATATTCTATAACTTGTTTGTCGTCCTTTTTATAACTATCAATAATCCTTATCATACTATTTGGCATGCCGTTTGCTGGTGTAATATAAATCAAATTCTTCTTTGCAAAATTTACATCAGGATAAGAACCTTTGTATTGCTTTTTAAGTTTATTGTACTCCGATTGATTTGAAATAATTTTATGTTCCACTGGAATCAAAACCATAGTTATACCAGAATCTTGATTTGATGGAGCAGAATAATTTACTGGCGAAGAATTTGAGGGTTTATCGTATAGATAAATAGCGTCTTCATCTGGTTTTGTTTCTTGTTTGACGGGTGTACCTATCTCAAATTCTTCGCCAGCGATTACATATATATTAGATTCCGAAGAATGTTGTGCTTTTAACTTTGCAATAAGTTCATTCTTTCTTTTTTCGATTGCTTGTTCACGTTCTAATAACGCCTGTTGTAAGAATTTTGTGTTTTTATCTACAACAAAATTTTCCATTTCTATCGTTTGATTATCCAAATCATTCACTTTTATATTCCTAAACGGAAATTTGAAAAAAACAAATATAGCAAATAAAAGTGCTAAACTTAATGCAATGAAAATTTTATCTCTTTTCTTCATTTTTTTACAAATCCCTCCCCCTCACTCTCGTTCGGGTACTCCACAGAGTCTGTGTCCACGACCTTTTGAAAAAGGGAGAAAATTTTATTTTCCTTTTTTATATTCTGCTACGATTAAACTTTTCAATCCGCCCCTAGCGACGAAATTACCTATCACTTTCGCTTTTTTTGGTTTGCAAGCACTAACTACATCCTTCAAAATTTTGTTTGTGATGTTCTCCATAAAAATACCCATATCCCTGTATTCCAATAGATAATATTTCAAGGATTTCAACTCCAAACAAAATTTTGAAGGAGTATAAATTATCACAATCTCACCGCAATCCGGCAGACCCGTTTTCGGACACACACTACTAAATTCGGGATACGAAATATTTATCTCATATTCATTTTTGTATTGATTCTTCCAACACGCAATTTTAGGAAGTTTGACTGAATCTTTCTTTTTCGCGTGACGAATAGTATAGTCAAAATCTATATTTGTAATTTTATTTTTCTTCATACTTTTATATTTAACAATCTCCTAGAATTTAGAATAATCGCACCTACTCCTAGCAAAATATATAACAATATAAAATTCGTGCCAAAACTTATCGAACCAGCAACTATCCCCAAAATTATTATATTAAAAATAAACGCAATTATTATGTTCCCCACAATTGTTTTGTTCACTATTTTATTAATTTTCACAATATCCGCAATGGCAAACAAGTCTTTTCTTCTGATAACAATATCCGTCCAGTCGATATACGTATTAGTACCCGAAAAATAAGCAACACTTATATCCGCTTTTAATAATGCAGGAATATCGTTAAATCCATCACCTACCATAACAGTATGTCTACCAAGTTTTCTGACACTCTCTATAATATGTGCTTTATCTTGAGGTAATATCCCCGCTTTATACGCCTTGATACCAGATATATTCGCAAAGAAATTTACAACATGTTCATTATCACCAGAAAGTATCACCGTTTCCATACCTTGCTTTTGGATATAATCTATCGTTTCTCTTGTTTTGGGTCGTATCCTATCTTCAAACGCAATATAACCTATATATTTACCAGCTAATGATACGAAAAATTTAGTTTTATCTGTTTCCTTTATTTTTGGTATTTTGATTTTATTATCCTCAAGCCAACTTCTTCTTCCTGAAAATATCTGACCTGCACTGCTGGTTACAGAAACACCTAAACCCGGAAAAATTTCTACACTTTTGACTTCTTCTCCTACACTAAAATTATGTTCTTGTGCGTATTCTTTTATCGCTTTACTAAAAATACTTTTTGTGTAACTGTTCGCAAGTATTGCACACTCTATAAGCAATTCTCTCTTCTTTTTATCTAATGGAGTTATTTCTGCTACTTTCAAATCACCATAAGTTAACGTACCGGTTTTATCTAAAAAGATAACATCTACATTATCAAAATCTTGTAATATACCTTTATTTTTTATATCTATTTTTAATTTTTTTGCACCTTTTCCGCTATAAAAAAATACAGCCCAAGACGCAAACAACATACCAGCCGGAAAAGATAAAAATATTATGATTAAGAAAACTCCTAATGCAAACTCCCAACTTTTTCCGACAAAAATAAAAGCACCAGCGGCGATAAAACTTGTGATGAAAATCAAAGGGAATACCACCGAAGATAAATTGTCCATAAAACTTTTGTAAACTATTTTTTGGCTTTTTGCTTTTTTGATATTCTTTATAATCTCAAAAATCTTGCTTTTCTTGAGCGAATTTTTTGTGATTATTGTTATAGCATCAGATTTATTGACCGTTCCTGCATAAACGTTAGAACCCACAGTCTTTTGAGAATAAATCACATTACCTGTTATTAATCCATCTTCAATTAAACTTTCTCCGTTTATTATCTTGCCATCACAAGGAATTTTCTCGCCCGGATAAACTTTAATCACATCACCTTTGACTATTTCCGTTGCGAATATTCTTTTTTCTTTGTTTTTGCCAACTTGTAATCTACCAGATTTTGGCAAGATGCTATTTAATTTGTCTATACTGGAAAAACTTTTTTCTATATCTCGTACCTCTTTCGCTTTGATGAAATTCGCAAATGCTAAAACAAAACAAATTTCTGCAAATAAATTGTCCACTATCCCGAACATATTAAAATCAAAAAACATTTGGAACATCGTGTATGCATATGCCGAGAATAAACTCAAAGTTATTGCAACTTCAAAACTTAACTTGAAATTAAAAATATCACTGACAGCTTTATTATAGAAACCACTCGCACAATAAAATAGACATATCGAGCATATGATCGCCATCATAAAACTAGAAAACTTAAAAGCTAATGCCATCAAAATTAGTCCAAAAAAGAACAAACCCATATAAAAACGGGTTTCATATAATTTCGATGGATAGATATCAATGTTTTTCATAATACAATATTGGTTTTATTTACTTTTTATAGAAATCTCGACATAATTATCTCTTTTCTGCCTTCTATGGTTTTTAGTTTTGCTATTTTATCTTTGTATCTTGTAGCATTTTTCTTATCAAATCTTAAACAGAAAATATAATCTTTCCTCGCTGCTATTGGATCGGTTAAAGCTAGTATATCCCCGCGTAGTTCGTAATTAGGGATATATGCATTCGCAAGCTCGATGGCCTTTGTAACATCGCTCAAAGCACTTTCATAATCACTTAATTTGAAAAACATTTCAGATCGATAATGATATGCTAATCCCCATGTTGGTTCCAAATGTATTGCAATATCAAAATCCTGTAAAGCGTTCAAGTACCCCTCGAGTTTTGCATATGCTTTTCCCCTTTCTAAATAGGCGTAAGCATTACCAGGTTGCTGATCTATTACTATATTAAAATCTGTAATCGCTTCTATATAATATCCCATTTGAAGAAGTATCAAACCACGGTTATATAATGCCAATGGATGATATGGGATAAGTTCTGTCGCTTTATTTATATCTTTCAACGCACCAGACGCATCACCAATATTGAACAATGCAATTGCTCTATTAACTCGAGCTGTATAATAGTTTTTATCTAATAGAACTGCTCTATCCAAATATTCTATCGCACTGGAATATTTTTTTTCGTCGATATACAATGCACCCATATTATTGTAAACTTCTGGGAAAGTAGAGTTTAATGTTATTGCCTTTGTATAATCTTGATAGGAAAGATCTTTTTTACCTAACCGTTCATTTATTATACCCCGATTATTGTATGCTAGATAATTGTCTGCATTAATTCTCAAAACTTCTGTATATAATTGTTTTGCTTCAGCATATTTACCTTTTTTTGTTAAATATTCCGCTTTTTTGAATAAGCTATTCTCTTTCGAACAACCATATGTAAATAAAACTATAAATGATAAAAAAATTGATATTAAAACTTTTTTCATACTCTTCGCCTCCCTTTTTTTCTGAAGCTAACCAAATACGACCAAGCCAAAATAATAGCACCTATCGTTATTGATGTATCTGCGATATTAAAAACAGGCCATATTAAAAAATCTAGAAAATCGACAACATATCCTAATACTACTCTATCATATAGATTACCAAGTCCGCCAGCAAAAATCAATAAATAACCAAAATTAGCTTTTTTGCCTAAATTGGCCACATCTGCCTTCATACAAATCAATAAAATCAGTACCAAAATCGTGATAAATAAAAGAACTAAATTGCTGTTTTGCATTATTCCGAACGCCGCACCTTCGTTTAGAACAAATGTTAAATGGAAAAACTTAAATATTTTGATACTAGTAGTTTCAATAGAAGATAAATAGAATAATGCCCAGACTTTTGTTAGTCTATCCAAAAGAAATATTGCAAAAATGACAATAATGTCATTTTTGCTGAACAATTTTATATTATCGAGAAATTGCTTCACAATTTTTCCTTTTTGATAACCTCTAAACATCTACCACAAATATCTTTGTGTTCTTTGTTTTCACCGACATCTTTATGCCAACGCCAACATCTATCACATTTTTCGCCATCAGCTTTTTGGACTTCTACTTCAAGTTCTTTTTCTGAATGTGTATCCGAAATCAATGCTTCTGAAATTATTGCAACCTCTGGCCATAATGGTAATGTACTTTCTAAAAATTTCTTGGTTGGTTCATCTGATGTTTTGAATAAAACTTTCGCTGCACTACTTGAACCGATTATTTTTTGCTCTCGTGCTTCTTCTAATGCTTTCAAGACTTTCTCTCGGATAGCTTTGATTTTATCCCATTTATCCTCGATATCCTCGCCAGTATGATATGACGCTTTTTGTGGAAGTTCTGCCAAGAAAATACTTTCCTCTAATTTCTCACCACATTTCAATTTCTTGAGCTCTTGCCATGCTTCTTCAGTTGTAAAAGATAATACAGGTGCAAGTAAAAGTAAAATTGTTTTTAAGATTTCATCTAACACAGTTTGTGCCGATCGTCTTTCTTGTGCATCTGTGCCAAGTGTGTAAAGCCTATCTTTGCTTGAATCTAAAAAGAAATTTGATAAATCTAATATACAAAAATCTGAAATTTGTCTGACCGCTTTTCTGAACTGATAATTTTTGTAATTCTTTTTTACATCAACAATCAATTTGTCTAGTTTGTTGAGCATATATTTATCCATCTCGGTCAGCTTGTCCGAAGAAATTTTGTGTTTCTTTGGATTGTAATCAAATAAATTACCCAAGCCATATCTTATCGTGTTCCGCAATTTTCTATAAGTGTCGATTGCAGTACCCAAAATTTCTTCGGACAATCTAATATCCTCTGTATAATCTGCTAACGACACCCAAAGCCGTAAAATATCAGCACCATATTTATTGATGATATCGTGAGGCGAAACGACATTCCCTAAAGATTTATGCATCGCTTTACCTTGCTGATCCAATACAAAACCATGGGTCAAAACACTTTTATAAGGTGCTTTGTTATTTAATGCCATTGACGGAATCAATGATGTTTGAAACCAACCTCTGTGCTGATCTGAACCTTCAAGATACAAATCTGATGGATATTTCATACCACGATTTTTTAATACAGCATTCCAACTCACACCACTATCGAACCAGACGTCCAAAATGTCAGTTTCTTTTCTGAATTTTTTACTTCCGCAACTACATTTGAAATCTTTACCTAAAAGTTGCTCAATTGATTCTTCAAACCAAAAGTCCGTACCATTTGCCATAGCTTTTTCTTTGATACTATCAAAAAGTTTTTTATCTTTCTGAACTGCATCGCAATCTTTACAATAAATTACTGGAATCGGACTGCCCCAAAATCTTTGTCGTGATAAACACCAATCAGGTCTTCCGTCTAACATTGACGTTATTCTACTTTCTGAAAAACTTGGAATCCATTTGACTTTTTTTACTTCAGCCAAAGATTTTTTTCGTAAATCATTTTTATCTACACCCAAAAACCATTGTTCTGTCGCTCGATAAATCACTGGCTTCTTACAACGCCAACAATGTGGATAACTATGAGAAATTTCTCCCCCACCTAATAAACTGCCAAGCTCTTTCAATCGTTCAACGATTATTGGATTAGCTTTGAAAATATATTGACCCGCAAATTCGCCTGCATCTTTTGTGAAAACTCCACGCTCGTTTACTGGACAGAAAATTTCTAATTTGTTTTTTAACCCTGCATAAAAATCGTCCTGACCATGACCGGGGGCAATGTGAACAATTCCTGTTCCGCTATCCATTGCGACAAAATCGGTGGTGATTACCTTTCGTTCTTTTTTGTTTAATGGGTGGATATATTTCAAGCCGACTAACTCTTCGCCCACTATCTTACCGATTTTGTCGCAAGATAGTTTGCACTCTTTGACAAATGTATCAGCAAGTTTTTCAGCTACAATTAAAACTTTGTCTTTGGTTTTTAATAGAACATAATCCTCGTCATTGGCAACAGCTGATGCCATGTTGGCTGGGATAGTCCACGGGGTAGTCGTCCAAATTACTATTGACGCTTTTTTACCTTTGATGTCCTTTACTAAATCAAAAGCTAAATAAATTGAATGAGAATTTTTATCTTTATATTCCGTTTCGGCATCTGCTAATGCGGTTTCGCAAGAGGGACACCAAAAAATCGCTTTTTTACCTTTATAAATATATTCTTTTTCTAGCAAATCCAAAAAGGACGAGATAATTGTACCTTCATATTCGTTTGACATAGTCAAATATGGATTATCCCATTCGGCTTGGATACCTAGCCGTTTGAATTCGTCTTTTTGGATTTGCACAAATTTCTCTGCGAATTTTCGTGCTTTCTTCCTAAAGTCGACGATGTCTGTGATGTTTTTTTTATCGGTTTTGAGTTCTTTCATTAGAGCTTGTTCGATAGGAAGCCCATGACAATCCCAACCCGGAACATACGGCGAATAATATCCGCTCATACTAGCGAATTTTACGACCATATCTTTTAGGATTTTATTTAGAGCATGTCCGATATGGGTATGTCCATTTGCATAAGGTGGTCCATCATGTAGTACAAAATGCTCGTTTTTTTTATTGGTCTCGAGCATTTTGTTATATAAATCTAATTCATTCCAAAAATCTATGATAG
>CAYPLD010000019.1:0-14108 GCA_964411485.1 uncultured Elusimicrobiaceae bacterium
TGACAGTTTTCTAGTTATTTTCTGCAGTTTCTGTCGGCTCTACATTTTCAACTTTTGATTCAACGTTTTCACTAGCATTTTCAACAGGAGTTTCTAAAGCTTTTATTTTAGCGTCTAACTCTGCTTTCATTTTATCTTCAGATAACACTTCAGGTTTAGCTTCTGCTTGTGTTTCCTTTTTAGCAATTTTTACTATAACTTTTCTGAACTTACCTTCGCCTTCAGATATTGTTTCTACATCTTTATTATCGGCTAGACTTTTGTGTATATATTTTCGCAATTGTGGACTCATTGGTTTGAACCGATAATCCTTATGAGTCTTTTTTATTATCGATAAAGACTTATTAATATCGTAATTCAATTGTTTTTCTATTTTGCTCCAATAGTTGTTTGTATCGGCGATAACAGAAATTGGTTCTTTGAAATTTCTGCTCACTGTTATTGTTATAAGATACTGAACAGCTTCTAGATTTTTACCTTCAGTTCCGATAACTATTGCGGGTGAATCACAATCAAAAGTCAACAAAATTCTTTCGTGTTTCGTGTCCCACCAAGAATTTATGTTTTCGATTTTAACACCCATTTCAGTCAATGTTTTTTCAAGCATTTGTTTTGCTTGAATCATCGGTTCTTTTATGTTTTCTGGTACAACAGCATTTTGAATTTCATCAGCTGGAAGATTTTGTTTTTCGTTCTTCTTTTCAACGGCTGGTTTGTTTCTTTGCGGATTGTTATTACCATATCTACTATCTCTTTTCGGGTTTCTAAAATTATTTCTATTACTGTTATTCCATCTTTTTTTGCTCAATGTTATGATGGCAGGTTTTTTGCCCATACCTAGAAAACCACCGCCGTCTTTCTGAACGATTTTTACATCAGCTTGATCTCTTCTCAAGTGAAGTTTTTTAAGACCTATACTAATTGCTTCATCAACTGTTTTTGCCTCGACTTTCAAATCTCTAGGTCTTGGGTTTCTATTGAACCTTCTTTTATTATTATGTCTATTATTATTGTTGTACATAATTTATCCTCTTATACTGCAATAGCAGGTTTATTTTTTTTGCTTTTCAAGAACATATGTAATGCGAAGTTTAACGCACTATTTGTCAACCAGTATAATACTAGTCCTGCTGGAAATGATAAAAATAGGAATGTAAATATTATCGGCATCCATTTCATCGATTTCTGCATAGGGTCATTGCCACCTTGTGGCATAGTTAAATTCATCTGAAAGAACATTATTGCACCCATCAAAATAGGTAGTACATAATATGGGTCTTTCGCCGATAAATCGTGTATCCACAATGCCCAAGGTGCTCCGTGAAGCTCCCAACTTGTTCGCAACGCATTAAACAATGCGATGAATACTGGAAGCTGAATTAATAGTGGTAAACAACCACCCATCGGGTTTGCACCATGCTTTTTATAAAGTGCGAACATCTCTTTGTTTAATCGTTGAGGTTCGTCCTTATATCTTTTTTGAATTTCCTTTAGCTCTGGCTGAATTTTTTTCATCGCTTCGCTAGATTTTATGGATTTTAATGTTAAAGGTAACATCAAAACTTGGAGCAAGAATGCTATGATTATTATCGAATAACCGTAGTTTCCTGTGATTCCGTAAAGATAATTCAAAGCAGCTTTTGCCCACTTGCCAAATTGACCGAAAAATCCGAATTCTACTGATTTATCTAGTCGATATGGAAGTGCTAATAATTTGTCATAATCTTTTGGTCCGAAATAGAATTTACTATTGAATACTTTTCGTTCACCAGCTTTTATGATTTGTTGTGGAACGATTATTCTCATTACTGGAGATTTAATATCTTTCTTACCAAAAAACCCTTTTGATTGACCGGTTATTATTGTTTCATAAGCAAGTGCATCAGATTCCCAGTTTTGTGGAATCAATGCTGTTAAGAAATATCTATTTGCCATACCAGCCCAAAGCCAATTGTTGCTTGAAATTTTGAACAAATCCGTTTTTTCTTTCCGCAAGTTTTTGAAAGATGGATTCTTTTTACCAGCTTCTTCTACTAGATAAACTGCTTTTTGATATTTCGAATTTTCTTTCTGTTCACTTTTTACAGTGCCAAGTCCCGGTCCGAAGTTTATATACCATTCTTTTAATGATATATCCTCGGCTAGATTGTTTTTTACCAAAATATCTAATGTGTTCAAATTTCCATTTTGATTAAACTTATATATTTTTAGAACATCCACATTTCTGGTAATTTTTCCTTTGAAAGTGATAGCATTTTCTTCTCTATCAATTTCATCAAAATTAACTTCAGGCATACTCGCGAAATAACCTTCTGTGAAGTTTGGAGTTAAATTTACTGGACCTAAAATGTCCTTGAATTCATAAGTTTTTATCCCAGCACCTTTTGATGTGAACGTTATTTTTGCTGTTGGAGTTTCAAGTTCAAACAATTTTTCTGCTTCTGGTTTTGCAGTAGTATCGACTTTTTCTATAAGTTTTATTTCTTTTGTTGTCGTCGTTGCTATCGCTGTTGTTGCAATTTCTTGTGTTTCTTCTGCCACAGCTTTTTGACTTTCCAACGCTTCTTTTTTTGGTTCGGCAATAAACTTGAACCAACCGATATAAATTAGAATCATCAACGCTATAGCTAATGTGAAATTTTTTTCCATAAAAATACCTCTTTTATAAATTATCAACCTTAAAAAGGCGACATTAAAAGAGGTTTTTCGATTTAGATTTTAACTAAAAATTATTCAACTGGATCTATTCCACCGGGGTGCCAAGGATGACATTTGACAATTCTTTTTGATGTCAAAAACAATCCTTTAAATATTCCATGTTTTCTGAAAGCTTGTTCCGAATAACATAAACATGTTGGTTGGAATCGGCAAACATTAAGTGGTCCTAATATAGGACGAATTAATCTTAATGTTTTGAATATCACCGTTATAAAAAAAGCTTTCATATAATAATTTCAAACGATTTCGGCTTTTTGCCATATCTTTAATATGGTCTGTTCTGTTTGTTCGTAATTTTCTATTTTTATTTTTTCTGCGGGGATAAAAATCATATCTACCCCAAATTTTAGTTTACTTTTATTTAGCCGAAAAACCTCTTTTATTAATCTTTTAATGCGGTTTCTTTTGACCGCATTGCCTATTTTTCTTGATACTATTATCGACACCCGACTTGTGTTTTTATCAGACGGGTTGGGCCTCCATCTCATTACGAGATTATTAAATGCCGTTTTTTTTCCATTGGTAAATATGTCATCAAAGTCTTTTTTCATATTCAAACGGTTCGCTTTCTGAAGGCCGAATGTTTTCACTATTTTTTCGGAACGATAGCCGCTCTGCCTTTTGATCGTCTGTTTTTCAAAACAGCTTTTCCGCCAGCGGTGCTCATTCTTTTTCTAAAGCCAGTTTTTTTGGCTCTTTTCTTTTTATTTGGTCTATATGTAGGTAACATAACAACTATATTATACCAGATTTTGAAATTATGTAAAATATATCTATGATAATTATCGATGATGCAATAGTCTTGAGCAAGATAAATCTAAAGGAAAACGATCGACTAATCTCCTTATATAGTAAGGAACATGGTCGGATTAGTGTGCGTTTTCCTAGCGTGAATAAGCCGAACAGTAAATTGAAAGCATTTTGTGAACCATTTGTTAATGCTTGCTACAGAATATATTATAGGAGAAATGCCGATATCGGATCTGGTACTGGTGGTAAAATTATTTCTGTTTTTGCTGGTATCAGGAAAGATTACAAGAAAACTTCACTGGCGTTGCAGTTTTGTCAATTTGCTCATCGTTTGACGCCGGAGCATCAACCCAATATATATAAGTATAACTTGCTTGTAGAAAGTTTGAAACAGGTAGAGGAAATCGAGCAAATTGACACTCGGCACTTTTACATGTACAGTTGTGCATTTGTGTTGAGATTTATGCATACGGCTGGATTTGGAATGGATAAGCCGGTACTTGGTTTATCTGCCGAGTTTTGGGATAAAATACATAATACCCCCCTTCACGAGCTAAATTTTGAGGATGAGGAACAGGAAACCTTAAATAAGACGAGATATATCGTAAACAGGTTTTTGGAACGATATCTTGATAAACCACTTCAAAATTTACATGAATTCAATGCGATGAAATCTACGCAACAATCAAAACAGAAAATAAATATATAGCACCACTACCATTGACAGGTAGGTTGTATTTGTTATAATGTAGTTATCATATTTTATAAATTCGAGGAGAAAACACATGAAAAAAATAATAACAAAAATAGTAGTATTAATATTTTGCTTATCGGTATTGGGAACAATTAATTCTCATGCACAAGGTACTGATACAAATAAAGAATACACAGTAGAAGAATATTTTGAGCTGTTAGAAAAAAAAGACGGGGTAACAGTAGAAACATTGTGTTTTACTGCTGTTGAGTTGGAACTTGTTGAAAAAGTAAAGGAAAAAGTTACAGAAGATAATGTTAATATGACAGATGTTAAAGAAAATACTCTTCTTAGTACTGCGATAAGTAAAATGAATGATAAGACAAGAAGTTATCAGAAACTACACCACGATAATAATAACATCACAAAGAAAGAAATAGAAAAAGGAAAAGAATCTGACAGTAAGTATACTGGAGGATTTGCTGCTTCGGCGACCCTTTATTTTTCAAGGCTGTACGGAAGCTATATGGAAGATAATATAGAAATAATCGAACATTTAATAAATATGGGTGCAGTTCCTATATTCGTAGGAAATTCTGGAAGAATTGTTGGTAGACATGTTCTTCATAATGCGGCAAAGTTTCCAGAAAATGGAAAAATAGCCGCACTTTTAATAGATGTAATAGTTGGAAGAGGAGAGGTTGAATATCTTAACCTTCCCTTGCAGTTTGATAATACTAAAACTGTTCTTCATTCAGCAATACTGAATGATAACACAAGACTAGCTAAATATTTAATAGATATCGAAGGTGTTGATATTAATATACAGCATTATGACGCGTCAGCAGACTACTACCCCAACTGCACAAAAAATGTTCCTCTTCATTATGCTGTACTTAGAAGGAATGAAACATTAGTTGAATATTTAGCAATTAACAAAGGAATTGATATTAATGTTCAAGATGGTTGCGGGAACACTCCTCTTCATTTGGCGATAACTGGTTGGTCGAATTGTTCTGATAGTGAAGAAAAAGATATCAGGGAAAATATAGCTAAAATTTTAATAGATAATGGAGCTGTTTCCAATATTAAAACCTTTGAATATGAAAAAACCCAACGTCAACTTGCGTTAGATGTAGGAGCAACAAACATAGTAAAGTATATTGATTCTAAATAGGAAGTAGAAAAAAAATATTAAAAAAAGTAAATCCTAACAAATAGTTAATAAACTAAAAATAGTTAATAACTTTAGGAGCCGATGGTTCACGTGAACCATCGGCTTTTTTCATACCTATTGCACAGAAAATGTATTTTACAAAGATTTTTGAGCAAATTTTTCATTTCTTTGCGACGACTAGTAGGTGCGTAGCACTGAGCGAATGCGAAGGTGCCCTACTTTAGGAGCAAAAAATAAAAAATTTGCCAAAAAGCTGAAGTAAATATAGTAAAATAAATGTATGAATTTCCAAGAACTAATACAAAAGCTAAATGAGTATTGGATAAAGCAAGGTGCTTGCGTCGTCCAATCTTATGACCTTGAAAAAGGTGCAGGAACTTTCAACCCCCATACATTCTTCGGAAGTTTGGGCGATAAGTCGTCGAGCTTTGCATATGTCGAACCATCTCGACGACCAACAGACGGTAGATATGGTAAAAATCCTAACCGATTAGGTAAATTTTATCAGTATCAAGTTGTGATTAAACCTGCCCCAAAAGATATCCAACAATTATATTTAGGATCATTAAAAGCGATTGGAATAAATCCAAAAAAGCACGATATTAGATTTATCGAAGATGATTGGAAATCCCCCACACTCGGTGCATCGGGTGTTGGTTGGGAAGTTTGGCTCGATGGATTAGAAATTTCTCAATTTACCTATTTTCAGCAAATGGCTGGATATCAGCTGTTTCCGATAACAATCGAAATCACTTATGGACTCGAACGAATTGCGATGTATCGTCAGAACAAAAAAAGCATTTACGATATTAAATGGAACAATAAAATCACTTATGGTGATGTTCATAAAGAGGAAGAGCGACAATTTTCACATTATTGTTTTGAAGAGGCGAGTGTGCCAAATTTACGTCGATATATAGATGATTATGAGAAAGAGGCAGTCGATTTATGTGAAAAAGGTTTGTATTTGCCGGCTTATGATTCTACGATGAAAGTTTCGCATTTATTTAATCTATTGGATGCTCGTGGTGCGATTTCGGTGTCTGACAGGACAAAACTTATCGCTCGGATAAGAAACCTAGCAAAGCTATGTGCTAGAGAATATCTAAAAGGTAAAAAAGCAAAAAAATGACAAAAACAAATGCGTTGTTGGAAATCGGGACGGAACATCTTCCCGCAAGATTTGTAAAATCTGCATTGAATCAGATGCAGGAACTGGCTGTCATTTTTTTGCGTGAAAGTAATATCGGATTTGAGAATGTCAAAAGTTTTGGTTCGTATCGCAAATTGTGTTTACTCGTCGAGGGATTGGACGCAAAAGCAAATGATATTTCCAAAGAAGTGAAAGGTCCACCGGCAAAAATTTTGAAAGATAAAGATGGAAAGTTTACTCCTCAATCCACTGGTTTTGCGAAAAAGTTTGGATTGAAACCTGAACAATTAGCGGTCAAAAAAGTTGGTGGTAATGATTTTTTGTTTGCTGATCTAAAAATCAAAGGCGAGCGTGCTTCGAATATTTTAGCCAAAATATTTCCTGAAATAATCAAGAGTTTGAGTTTCCCTAAAAGTATGATTTGGGAGCAACAGAATTTTAAGTTTGCACGACCAATCAGAAATATTTTGGCATTAAACGGCGACAAAGTAGTGAAGTTTGAGATTGGTGGGATTAAGAGTGGTCGAGAGACTTTACCGATGACAAGTTTCAGTTCAAGACCGATAAAAATCAAAGATGCGAATAGCTATGTTTTGAAATTAAGAAACTTGACACAGCCGATAATTGTCGACGATAATGAGCGTCGAGAAATTCTAGAAAAACAATTAAAAAAACAAGCTGGTAATAAAAATTGCAAACTTTTTAATGATGACGAAACAAAAAAATTGATAGAAGAAACCGTTTATTTAGTGGAGCATCCAAGTTTAATTATTGGTAAATTTGACGATCGATTTTTAAAACTCCCCCAACCGCTTTTGAAGTTGGTGATGATGGGTCAAATAAAGGTATTTCCGCTTCAAGATATAAAGACGAAAAAACTTTCTAATTATTTTATAGCGGTTCGCGATGGGATAAGTGAAAATCAGAAAGAGGTGGTTGGAGGTTTTGAAAATGTCTTGACCGCACGATTAGAGGACGCCGTTTTCTTTTACGAAAAGGATTTGAAATTGGGAATAGATTATTTTAGGAATAAATTGTCAGACATTCAATACCTTGGTGGCACAATGGAAGACAAACGCAAACGCGTCGAGGATTTAGCATTAAGTTATGCACAAAAAGATAAGGACAAGATAAAAGAATCCTGCAAATATTTATATTCAGATTTAGCTTCTAATGTAGTATTCGAATTTCCAGAACTTCAAGGATACATGGCGAGTATATATTCGAAAAACAAATTGGTAAACATCTACACAAATCCAAGCACATTAGAGGCCACCCTAATTTACATAGCACATCGAATGGATAATTTAGCGAACAATTTTGCGGTTGGAAATATTCCGACTGGTAGTGAAGATCCATATGCACTTCGTCGAGATGCCACTGAAATTGTAGAAATTTTATTTGATAATAAAATAAAATTTCCAATAAATTATTTGGCTAAAGATGAAAAATTAAAAGAATTTTTACAACAAAGAGTAGAATATTTATTCTCTGAAAAAGGGTATAAACAGGACGAAATTACTGCGGTTTTCAATTTAGAATTAGATTTAATCGCAATGAATGAAATTCTAAAAGCATTACATAAAATCAGGAAAGACAAAGATTTCAAAGATATTATTCATCCAGTCAAACGGGTCTGTAATATTTTGAAAAAAGAAAATAAAAAAGATTTCCCACCAGTGAACGAAAAGTTATTAAGAGAAAAAGAGGAAAAAGAGCTTTACAAAAAAGTAAAATCTGTCGATAAAAAATCTTTACACCGAGATCCGCATAAAACTTTCAAACTTTTTGCATCTTTCAAAAATCATTTAGAAAGTTTCTTTGATAAAGTAATGGTGAATGTTGAAAACGAAGAAATAAAACTAAATCGTTTATCACTTTTAAGAGAAGTTCAAATGATTCTCACTGAAAGTATCGCAAATTTATCTGAACTAATTTAAAATAAATTCTTGTCATTGCGAAAATTTTGGAGATTGCCACGAAATTGCATAGCAATTTCTCGCAATGACAAAATTTGTGGCAATCTCATTTTTTATTGTGCTTGAATTGGTGTAGAAATTTCTTCTTCAATTTCTTCTAATATTGAAGGTGTCAAATCTTCGGAAACTACAGTATCTTCAGGTAAAATTATGTCTTCTTGATAATCAGATGTGTCGGTCGGAGTAGCTTGAATTTCGGTTCGTTCTTTCGCTTGTCGCTTTTGATTTTCCTCTTCTTCATAGATGTTTATCGACGATAAAATATCCTGCTTCCGTTTGTCCTGTTTCGAATACGAACCGCTACAAGCAATCATAAAAGTCGAAATCAAAAGTATAGAAATTAGTTTAGTCATATTTAGATATTACCTTATTATATAAATCGCTGGCAAGATATGAACTGCGTACCAATGGTCCAGCCAACACTTCTTTTATGCCAACATTAATTGCGAAATTTTCATAGTTTTTATATTCAATCTCGGTCGGATAATTCTTAACCAAATTGTGATTTTTTGATGGCGACAAATACTGACCCAATGTCAATAAATCGCAATTAATGTTGGCAAGATCTTGTATAGTATGTTTCAATTCTTGTTCAGTTTCCCCCAGCCCGAGCATAATTCCTGATTTTGTGATGATATTCGGGTTAATTTTCTTTGATTGTTCTAATATCTTGAGCGACCTCTGATAATCCGCCCCATTTCTGACTTCATCATACAAACTAGGCACTGTTTCGATATTATGAGCTAAAACGTCTGGTTTGGCGTCTAAAATGGTCTTGAGAGCGTCCAAATCGCCTTTTAGATCTGGTATTAGCGGTTCGACTTTAGTATTAGGATTCGATTTTTTAATAGCCGATATAACTTCAGCAAAATGTCTAGCACCGCCATCTGATAAATCGTCCCTTGTGGGCGAGGTCAAAACCACATATTTTATATTGTATTTTTTGATGGCATCAGCGATTTTTTGAGGCTCACTATCGGATGGCGGTAATGGTTTTTTAGATTTATCAACCGCACAGAATTTACAGCCACGAGTACAGATATTACCTAGAATCATAAAAGTTGCATCGCCATTTTTATAGCATTCGCCGCGATTTGGACATTTAGCTTCGACACAAACGGTACATAGATTATTGTTTTTCAAATAATCGTCCATTGCTTTAGAATTTACATTACGCAGATCAGCTTTTTTTTGACCTACGATTTTTTTCATCCATATTGGAGTGTCCATTTATGATTAGTCCTTTAATATATAGTAAAATTATATTAAATATAAAGTTCAAGGTACAGGATTTCTGATGAAAAAAATCGTTTTCTTTTTAATAATTTTGATTTTTAGTGGCAGTTCAATCTTTGCTGATTATTCACGAGAGATGCAATCAGCGAGAAAAGATTTTTTTTCACATAGATTAGAAAGTTCATTAAAGAAATACAAACAAATTTCCAAAGATTATTTAGATAAAAACGCATTTCTAAATGCGACATTTATTGCGTGGGAACTTGCGAGTCCGAATCAAGCTGTTGATATTATTACCGCAGCACTCAAGACATATCCAGAGGATAAAGAGGTCTTGGAATTTGCTGGTGAAACATATTTGGCTAGTGGTAATTATTTTCTGGCTGAAAAAACTTTTTCGACACTTGTATCGCTAGAACCTAACACAGAAATTTATTTGATTAACCTAGCCCGAGCTCAACTCGGGCTAGGTATGACAGATATAGCCGAGAAAAATCTTAAGAAAGCTACGAAGGGTCAAGAACATTTATCTTTATCGAATTTTTTATTAGGAAAAGTTTATTTCGACCAAAAAAACTACAAAAAATCAGTGAAATATTTATCGAAAATAAATGAGCATGACAATCAATTTATCGAGGCAAAGAAACTATATGCCGACGCACTTTTGAAAGCTAAAAAACATAAACAAGCGTGGGACAATTATCAGACTGTTGCATCATCGGAATCGTCGTTAAAAGATGTAAAAAAAGCTATATCAAAAGCTGGTGGTAAAATAGAAAAAGAAGAAAAAGTGATTAGATATGTGAACATAAAAAGTCATACAAACATCACTCGTCCGATATCTTTCAAAGGCAGAATGCCAAAGGTTAAAGTTGGGATTGGTTCAAAAATAAATGGTTCGCCAGTTGCAAGAAAAGAGATTGAATTTATCCCTTCCCACAAATACAGAATTTTAGATTCACGTTCGAAAAAACTACTTTTATCGGGGAATGGCAAAGAAGTTCTCAAACTAAAAGTTTCTAACAGACAGGTAAATATTTTAGATTTTAACAATAAAATTTTAGCGAGTTTTAATAGCTCGATAATTGTCGAACAAAATTCTGATATAAAAAATTCGCATACAACAATTGTGAAACGTGTGACAATCGGACACGGCACAAGTTGGCGACATTTTAAGGATATGGAATATCGTGGCGAGATGGAATTCAGTTATAACATTGCATTGGACGCGATAATTACGATAAATAATGTGAGCATTGAAGAATACGTTTTTGGAGTTTTGCATGCTGAAATGCCACCGCAATTTCCACAAGAAGCGTTGAAAGCTCAAGCGGTTTTGGCGAGGACTTATGCGTTCAAACATTTGGGTAAACATCGTCGATGGAACTATGATTTGTGTGATTCGCAAAATTGTCAAGTTTATGGTGGTGTGAAAAAGGAAACCGAGGAAGGTAATGCGGCGGTCGAAAATACTATGGGCGAAATTTTGACGTATAAAGGCAAACCGATTGAAGCAGTTTTTTCATCGAATTGTGGTGGGTTCACTCAAAGTTCACAGGATGCCGGTTGGTACACTCATGATTATCTCAAGGCGAAATCGGATTATAAAGATTTTGATGTTGAAAATATTCAGCCGTATCAATTTAAGAATTTACTTTTATTTTCGCAGAATAGTTATAGTCAGAATACGGGGATAATAAGTCCGGCGAGTTATCGTTGGGTTCGAGTTATTTCGGAAAAAGATTTACGCCAGATTGTCGCTCGCAAGAAAAATATCGGACGGATAAAATCAATAATTGTTTTACAACGTGGTTCGAGTGGATATGTAAAAAAAGTCAAGATTATCGGGGATAAGGGTAGTTTGATTTTAGATAAAGAACATCGCATCAAAAGATATTTGGCGATGGGAATGTTGCGAAGTACTTACTTTTTTATACAGCCGAATTATAAACGAAATAAAGTTGTGAGCTTTACATTTTTTGGTGGTGGTTGGGGGCATGGTGTTGGATTATGTCAGATTGGTGCGAGCGGTCGGGCTGAAGAAGGTCAGACATATAAAGATATTTTGGAACATTATTTCCAGAAAATAAAGTTCAAAGATATTCGCGAAAAATAAAACACATTCTGTCATCCTGAACTTGTTTCAGGATCTTTCTATAAGATGCTGAAATAAATTCAGCATGACAATTTTAATTTTTATTTGAGTTTTATTCCTAGCTCGTCTAATTGTTTTTTGTCGACTTCGCTCGGCGATTCAGTCAAAGGACATACCGCACTCATCGTCTTTGGAAATGCCATAACTTCTCGGATACTTTCTTCATTGCAAATCAATGCGACTAATCTGTCAAAACCAATCCCGATACCACCATGTACTGGTGTGCCACTTTCTAATGCGTCTAATAGCATTCCGAACCTCTCCTGACGTTGTTGCTTGTTATGACCCATGATTTCTAAAACTTTTTCCTGTGTTTCGCGTTTGTGATTTCTGATTGATCCTGAACCAATTTCAATGCCGTTGATGACTAAATCATATTGATAAGAATCTATGGTCTGTTTCGGAGTTGCCAATGACTTTTCATCTTGCGGAGCGGTGAATGGGTTGTGTGATGCATCAAATCGTTTTTCGTCTTCGTTCCAGTCAATAAGCGGGAAGTTTTTGACCCATAAAAATGACCATTTTTTAGTCGGTTTTAATTCCAAAATCTTGATGAGTTCATTTCTCAAAATACCCATAAGCTCGTATAAAGTTTTTGCTTTTTTGTCAGAGCCGATAAAAATTATATCGTCTTTTTTTAAGTCTAATTCCGATAGCTCTTTGTCGCCGAAAAATTTTGCGACAAGACCAGTTATCTTGTCCCCCTCATTCTTGAGGGTGACAAGCCCTTTAGCACCACTTTCTTTTAATAGTTCGGTTAAATTGTCTATCACACGCCGAGAAAATTTTTCGGCTTTTCCACTCACTTTTATAGCAGAAATATATCCGTCATCTTTTAATACATCTGCAAAGACTTTGAAACCTGTGCCTTTGAAAATATCAGATACATCTTGCAATTCAAGACCTTCAAAACGTAAATCTGGTTTATCAGTTCCGTATTTTTTCATCACATCGGCATATTCCATTTGTGTGAACGGAGTTTTGATATTTTCCCCTACTTCTTTGAACATTGCTTTGAATAATCCTTCAAATGTTGAGAATAAATCATCTTGATTAACAAAACTCATTTCTACGTCGATTTGAGTATGTTCAGGTTGTCTATCGCTTCGCAAATCTTCATCTCTGAACGCACGTGCAAGTTGATAATATCTATCAACGCCACTAGCCATCAAAACTTGTTTGAACATTTGTGGTGATTGAGGTAAGGCATAAAATTTTCCTTTGTGAACGCGAGATGGCACGAGATAATCTCTTGCACCTTCTGGACTGGATTTAGTCATTATTGGCGTTTCAATCTCGAGGAATCCTTGACCGTCCATATAATTTCTCATTGCTTTTGCGAGCCGATGACGAGTTGTCAAATTTTTGACCATTCTTGGTTTTCGTAAATCGACATATCGATATTTCAATCGAGTTTCTTCGTTCACATTTTTTTTATCATTACTCACTTCAAAAGGAAGAGGTATACTTTCATTTATTATTTCTAAATTTTCGCAAATAATTTCAAAATTTCCTGTTGGTATATTTGGATTTTTGTATCCGTCCAATCGATTTTTTACTTTCCCTTCAATCTGAACTACAAACTCATTTCGTAATTTTTCGGCTTCTGTAAATAGTTTTTTATCGTCTGGATTTATCACTATTTGGACTATCCCAGTTCTGTCGCGAAGGTCAATAAATAAGATTCCGCCGTGGTTTCTGAAGCTATCAACCCAACCGCAAAGTTTTATCTTTTTGTTTAGATTTTTGCTGGATACTTCGCCACACATTAAATCCCTTAAATTAGTTTTCATAATTTTTTTCCTTTTTTTTATTTCCCCCTTTTTCAAAAGGGGGAAGCCGATGTAAATCGGCAGGGGGATTTATTGTTTTTACTAAAAGAAATCCCTCTTGTCGGCCCCGCCGTCTTTCTCCCTTTTGAAAAAGGGAGAATATTTTAATTAAGTTTTTTAACCTCTTTAATTAAAGTTTTTTGATTAATCAATTTCTGTTTGCCAGTCTTCAAATTCTTTATTGAAATCTTGTTTGCTTTAGCTTCTGCCTCGCCTAAAATAAGCACAAAATCTGCGTCTTTTCTGTTGGATTCTTTCATCTGTTGTTTGATGTTTTTATCGAATAGCATACCATCTACATTTATTCCGTTTTTTCGCAGATTTTGTGCTATTTCAAAACACTTTTTATCGTAAGTTGCGTCTGCCGAAATCACAAAAAATAGTTTTTCTTTTTTTTGAGATTTCGGCTCTGAA
>CAYPLD010000020.1:0-13873 GCA_964411485.1 uncultured Elusimicrobiaceae bacterium
TCGTAAATAAAACAAAAAATCATCTCAAAATAATTCGTCGTTTTTTCAAAATTTTTAATTTACAAGGTTTTTTTCAAAAATTTGTCAAAAAACCGAAGTAAAATTAGGCTTTTGTGCCTGTTTTCTTCTCTATAATTTCTTTCGCTACATTTGATGGTACTTCTTCATAATGACTTGGTTCCATCGTGAACGATGCTCGACCTTGTGATAAAGATCTTACAACCGTCGCATACCCAAACATTTCTGCAAGTGGTACTTTACATTTCACAAATTTAGCATTACCTCGTTGTCCCATATCACCAATTTGTGCTCTTCTCGAACTCAAGTCTCCCATTATATCACCCATATTAGCTTCCGGTGTTACCACCTCAACTTTCATTATAGGTTCCAATAATTTTGGATCTGCTTTTCTACAACCTTCTTTCAAAGCCATAGATGCTGCTATCTTAAATGCCATTTCCGAAGAGTCAACTTCGTGAAATGAACCATCAAATAATGTTATTTTCAAATCAACAATTGGATAACCAGCCAATACACCATTTTCCAATGCACCTTTACAACCTTTTTCTACTGCCGGTATATATTCTTTTGGAATACGTCCTTGTTTGATTTGATCAATAAATTCGAAACCTTTACCAACTTCGTTTGGTTCAACTTTCATAATAACGTGACCATATTGACCACGTCCACCAGATTGTCTTATAAATTTAGTTTCTTGTTTTTCAACAGTACTTTTAATTGTTTCTCTATAAGCAACCTGTGGTGTTCCGATATTTGCTTGTACATTAAATTCTCTTTTCATTCTGTCGACGATAATATCTAAGTGAAGCTCGCCCATACCAGAGATTATTGTTTGTGCAGTTTCGTCATCTGTTTTTACTCTGAATGTTTGATCTTCTTCAGCTAATCTTGCTAAAGCTGTAGACATTTTTTCACTATCTTCTTTACTTTTTGGTTCTACCGCAATCGATATAACTGGATCTGGGAATGTGATTTGTTCTAACACTATTGGTTTGTTATTATCACACATTGTTTGCCCGACACTAGAATTTTTTAATGCAACTGTTGCACCGATATCACCTGCTCGAACTTCTTTAATTTCTTCTCTTTTATCAGCGTGCATTCTTAATAATCGTCCGACTCTTTCTGTATTATTTCTGCCCGGGAAAAATACGCTTTCACCAGCTTTCAATACTCCAGAATATACCCTAAAGAAACTTAATTTTCCTACAAATGGATCTGTTTGTACTTTGAATATCAACGCACAGAACGGATCTTTATCACTATGATTTCTTGTTTCAACTTCGTCTGTGTTTGGATTTATTCCTTTAATTGGTGCTACTTCTGTCGGTGATGGTAAATAATCACAAACTGCGTCCAACAATGGTTGTACACCTTTGTTTTTGTAAGAACTTCCACATAATACTGGAAAGAATTTACCTGTTAATACACCAGTTCTTATTGCTTTCTTGATTTGTTCAATTGGAAACTCTGTTGTACCTTCTAAAAATTTTTCCATCATATCTTCATCGAAATCAGCAAGTTTTTCTATCATATTTTCTCGAATTTTTTGTGCTTTTTCTTTCAACTCTTCAGGAATTTCTTGTTCCGAAAATTTTGCACCGACTTCATCGCCTTCCCAAATTAATGCTTTCATTTTTATAACATCAACCATACCCGTAAACTTATCTTCAGCACCAATTGGTATTTGAATTGGGCATGCATTACCACCAAGTTTTTCAATTATAGAATTTGCTGACATATAAAAATCCGCACCAATTCTATCCATTTTATTTACATATGCGATTCTTGGTACATCATACTTATCTGCCTGTCGCCATACTGTTTCACTTTGTGGTTCAACACCTTGAACTCCGTCAAAAACTGTGACCGCTCCGTCCAAAACTCTTAAACTTCTTTCAACTTCAGCTGTGAAATCAACGTGTCCCGGTGTGTCAATTATATTCAACTGACAATCTGCCCATTTACAATATGTAGCAGCGGATGTAATCGTGATACCACGTTCTCTTTCTTGTTCCATCCAGTCTGTGACTGCACCACCATCGTGAACTTCACCAATTTTGTGAACACGACCTGTGTAATATAAAATTCTTTCTGTTGTTGTGGTTTTACCAGCATCAATGTGTGCGATAATACCTATATTTCTAATTTTGTCTAACGAGAATTTGTCTGCCATTTCTTTTTTCCTTTTCTTATATTTCTAAAAAATCCCTCTCCTGCTTCGCAGGTGCTCCCTTTTTCAAAAGGGAGAAAAACTTTTTATCTTTTACTCTCAAATCAAAACTTTCAGTTTTGAGTGGAGTTTCAATTTTCTTTGTGACCGCTGAGTAGGTTGGAACAACCGAGCTCTGCGAGGATCCCTACTTGAGGGAGCAAAAAAATTGAAAATCCGCCAAAAATGGAAGTTTTTACCATTTGTAGTGGGCGAATGCTCTGTTAGCTTCTGCCATTTTGTGGGTATCTTCTCTCTTCTTAAATGCTACACCTTCTTTTTTTGAGCCCAAGATTATTTCATCAGCTAATCTTTCGCTCATCGGTTTACCTTTTTTAGCTCGGGTTGCTGTCAAAAGCCATCTCATCGCAAGTGTTGTGCTTCTTATTGTTTTCACTTCGTTCGGCACTTGATATGTCGCACCACCAACCCTTCTTGCTTTTACTTCAACTAAAGGTCTTACATTTTCCATACATTTATTAAATACTGATAACGGTTCTTGTTTTGTTTTGTCTGCAATTATTTTCATTGCTCCCATCAAAACTTTTTCCGATACAGATTTTTTTCCTGCATAATTTAATTTATTTACAAATCGTGATATCAACACAGAATTATATTTATAATCTGGCTGTGGTAATGGTCTTTTGTCTCTTGGTCTAAGTCCCTTCCTTGGCATATTTTTATTCTCCTATTTTATTTTCCGCCCTTTGGTCTTTTGACGCCGTATAAAGAACGACTTTGTTTTCTGTTCTCTACTCCAGCTGTATCCAAAGCTCCTCTAACTATGTGATATCTTACACCCGGTAAATCTTTTACTCGACCACCTCTAACTAATACGATAGAGTGTTCTTGTAAATTATGACCTATCCCCGGTATGTATGCTGTTACTTCAACTTTTGATGTCAATTTTATACGAGCCACTTTTCTCAAAGCTGAGTTTGGTTTCTTTGGTGTCGTTGTATATACTCTTGTACAAACTCCTCTTCTTTGTGGACATGACATCAATGCAGGTGATTTTGTTTTCACTATCTGCTTGTTTCTTCCTTTTCTTATCAACTGATTAACTGTTGGCATTATCTTCTAATCTCCTATTAAATTAATTGCTCTCGTTTTGCTGTTTAAATTCTTCATCTAAATAACGTGCCGCTATTCCAGTTCCTGCTGGTATCAAGTGTCCGACAATAACGTTCTCTTTCAAACCTTTTAGGTTGTCGACTTGTCCCAATATCGCAGCATCTGTCAAAACTTTTGTTGTTTCTTGGAAACTCGCTGCCGAGATAAAACTTTCACTCGCTAACGACGCTTTACTTATTCCCAAAAGTATCGGTTCACCTTGTGCTACGACTTTTCCTTTTTCGGTCATCTTGTCGTTTTCTATATTGAATATTCTTAAACTTACGATTTCACCTTTTAGAAATTTGCTATCACCCGGATCAACAACTTTTACATTACCCAACATCTGTTTGATGATAACTTCAATATGTTTATCGTTAATTGTCACACCTTGTAATCTGTAAACTTCTTGTATTGCGTTAAGTGAAAATTCTTGTACCTCTTTTGTACCTTTCACTTTCAATATATCGTGTGGATCTATTGCCCCGTCAGTTAATGCTTCACCCGCACCAACTAAATCGCCTTCGTATACGACTAAGTGTTTATTTTGTGGAATGCTGTATTGTTTTATCTGACCTGTGTCTTCATTTCTTACAACAATTTCAATCAAACCTTTCGGTGATGTTTCTAAACTTACTATACCTTCAAATTCCGAAATGATTGCAGGATTTTTTGGTCTTCTTGCTTCAAATAATTCAGCAATCCTTGGTAAACCACCCGTAATATCTTTTGTTCCACCTGCTTCTTTCGGTATCTTTGCTAAAATTTCTCCAGCTGTTACTGTATCGCCACTTTCTTTCAATAAGATAGTATCGATTGGTAACGGATAACTAAATTTCTTATCGCCATGCGATACTGCTACCCTTGGATTTTTTTTACCACCACGTGCCGCTGTGATTTTTCTTTCAATTATACCTGTAACTTTGTTTCTTTCTTCTTGTAATGTTGCACCTTCTGTTACGTCATATAATTTTATTTTTCCGTCGATTTCTGACAAAATTGGCATCGAGTGTGGATCCCATTCTGCAAGTAAATCGCCTTTTGCAACTTGTGCACCTTTCTTTACATATATAGTTGCACCATATTGAATTTTGAATTCTTTTATATCGCCTTTTGCTGTTTCTAAAAATATTTTTCCGTTTCTGGATATACATATTTCATTATCAAATTTATTTTTGACTATTTTTATATCCTTAAATTTAATAGTTCCAGCAACTTCTGCTATCGCTTGAGATCTGCTCACAACACGACTTGCAGTACCACCGATATGGAAGGTTCTTAATGTTAGCTGGGTTCCCGGTTCACCAATACTTTGTGCTGCTACAATTCCTACCGCATCACCAACATTAGAAACTTTTCCAGTTGCTAAATTCAAACCATAACATTTTGAACAAATTCCGTATTTAGCTTCACAAGTCAACACAGAACGGATACGCATCGATTCTATATTATGCTTACCAAACTCTACTGATTGTTCATGTGATATAACATCGCCGTTTTTGATAATAGTTTTTTCAACTTCTTTACCTTTTTCCATTACGCTAACTTTTACATCTTGTAGTGATGCTCGACCTGCGATTCTTTCTTCAAGCGGTTCGATAATTTCTTCACCACTCATCAAGTTCTGTACGGTTATCCCGTTTGCAGTACCACAATCTCTCTCCATGATGACCAAGTTATGTGCAACGTCGATTAATCTTCTTGTCAAATAACCAGCATCTGCCGTTTTTAATGCTGTATCAGATAAACCTTTCCTACCACCGTGAGTAGAAATAAAGTATTCTAATACGTTCAAACCTTCTCTGAAGTTTGAGGTAATCGGATTTTCGATAATTTCGCCTTGCCCACCAGTCAATTTCTTTTGCGGTTTTGCCATCAATCCCCTCATACCTGCTAACTGACGAACCTGCTGTCTTGACCCTCTTGCACCACTATTTGCCATCAATGATACACTATTGAATCTCTGTTTACCTCTACTTGTTGCTTCTTTTTCTGTCAATTGCATTTGATCAAACAATTTATCTGCAACTTCGTCGGTAACTCTAGTCCAAATATCGATAACTTTATTATATCTTTCACCATCTGTGATGATTCCAGCTTCAGCTTGTTTTTGGATATCTCTAACTTTTTTGCTGGCTTCTTCAATAATTTTCTTTTTCTGTACTGGTACGGTCATGTCTGCTATCGATATGGATAATCCACTTTTTGTTGCATAATGATATCCCAATTTCATAACTCTATCCAACAACTGAACTGTTTCATATCTGCCGTACTTTTTATCTTTGTAGCAATCACTTATAATTTTTGCAATATCTTTTTTGCCGATTGTTATGTTGACAAATTCCCAATTTTCTGGAAGTTCTTTGTTAAAAATTATTCTACCAACACTTGTAAAGTCTGTCCATTTTTTGACGTTTTTATAATCTTTACCAAGACCTTTTTCCACAAGTTTATTGATACCTTGTACTTTAATCTTTGCATGTAAATCTACATTTCCAAACTCATGAGCCATCAATGCTTCTTCCATATTTGCAAATATTTTGCCTTCACCTTTTTCAGCATCTTTTACTCTTGTCAAGAAACTTATACCCAAAACAATGTCGTGTGATGGACTTGTTATCGGCTTACCACTTGATGGTGATAAAATATTATGTGTTGCCATCATCAAACTTCTTGCTTCTATTTGTGCTTCCAAAGATAATGGAACGTGTACTGCCATTTGGTCACCGTCGAAGTCAGCGTTAAACGCCGCACAAGTTAATGGGTGAAGCTGTATCGCTTTACCTTCAATTAGCACTGGTTCAAATGCTTGGATACCTAATCGGTGAAGTGTAGGAGCACGGTTTAGTAATACAGGATGATTCTTTGTCACCCTTTCTAAAATATCCCAAATCTCTGTACTCACTCTTTCCAATTTTTTCTTTGCGGCTTTTAATGTTGTGCCGTCTTGTTTCATAAGTTCGCCAATAATAAATGGTTTGAATAATTCCAACGCCATTGTTTTTGGTAAACCACATTGTGATAATTTTAAGCTTGGTCCTACAACGATTACGGATCTTCCGGAATAGTCAACCCTTTTACCAAGTAGGTTTTGTCTGAAACGACCATGTTTACCCTTAATCACATCGGATAAGGATTTCAAAGGTCTTCCACCACTACCAATAAAGTATTTTCCTCTTGCTCCGTTTTCGATTAATGCATCAACGGATTCTTGAAGTAATCTTTTTTCGTTGAACACCATAACTTCAGGTGCACGTAAACTTTCGATATGTTTCAATCGATTATTTCTGTTAATAATTCTTCTATATAAATCGTTTAAGTCTGAACTTGCGAATCTTCCACCATCTAATGGAACAAGTGGTCGCAAATCTGGTGGGATAACTGGTAATACAGTCATTATCATCCATTCAGGTCTGTTTCCACTATCCTTAAATTCTTCTAATGTTTTTACTCTTCTTAAAACTTTTACCCTTTCAGTTTCAGATTGAACTGTTTTCAAATCCGAATAAGCTTTTTTGAGTTCATCATCAAATTTGATACCTTCTAAAAGTTTATGTATAGCTGGTGCACCGATATCAACTTTCAATTTTGCACCATGTTTTTTTCTCGCTTCTCTAACTTGCATGTCATTCAATAATGTTCTTTGTTTGTAATCTACTCTTCCTGTAACACTATCTACAATATCCTCTATAACAACATAACTTGCATAATATACAACTTTTTCTAGCTCAGTTGTTTTCATTCCAAGCACTATACCTATTCTCGAAGGATTCTTTCTCAAATACCAAATATGTGCTACTGGAACTGCAAGTTCGATATGTCCAGTTCTTTCTCGTCTAACTTTTGATTCTGTTATTTCAACACCACATCTATCGCAAGTTAAACCTTTGAATTTTATCCATCTGTATTTTCCACATGAACATTCATAATCTTTTGACGGACCAAATATTCTTTCACAGAATAGACCATCACGTTCTGGTTTTAAGGTTCTATAATTAATGGTTTCTGGTTTTTTTACTTCACCAAAAGACCATGAGTATATTTTCTCTGGACTTGCAAGTCCGAGTTTTATTGCATCAAACTCAAAAAAGTTTAAGTCAGCCGGTCTTTTTATTTTTTTCTTTTCAGAAGATATAAACATTCTTTTTACCTCGTTTAAGCGTTCTACATAACACGCATTTCGCTAGTGTTATTTAACCACCCTTATGCTTTGGTGGTGCTTTTCTCTGTTACAGGTTCCCCTTTTCTAGGTTCCTCTAATTTTTCCGTATCTTTCTTTTGATTTTTAAGTAGATTTACATCTATACCTAAAGCTTGTAGTTCTTTTACTAGAACTTTGAAAGATTCCGGTACTCCCGGTGATTGTGGTGCATCACCTTTTACTATAGATTCGTACATTTTTGTTCTTCCGATAAAGTCATCAGACTTCACTGTCAAAAATTCTTGCAACGCATAAGTTGCTCCGTACCCTTCTATAGCCCAGACTTCCATCTCACCAAACCTTTGTCCACCAAATTGTGCTTTACCACCAAGTGGCTGTCGGGTTATTAAACTGTATGGTCCTATCGAACGTGCATGTACTTTATCCTCGACCAAATGAACCAGTTTCATAACGTACATATATCCGATAGTTACTTTTTCTGTAAACGGTTCGCCAGTTCTTCCATCATATAATGTTGTTCTACAATAGTTATCTGGAAGATATTTTTCTGGCACACCTTGTTTTTTTAATTCAGTTTTTGCTTTTTTAACATAATCTAGAACTGTTTCTTCGCTTGGACTTTCAAATACCGGACAACTTGTAATTAAGTTTAAGTTCTTTGCTGCCCAACCTAACATTGTTTCAAATAATTGTCCAACGTTCATTCTTGATGGAATACCCAACGGCGATAAAACTATATCAAGTGGTGTTCCGTCTGGAAGATATGGCATATCTTCTTCCGGTAATATTTTTGCGATAACACCTTTGTTTCCGTGTCGTCCTGATAATTTATCACCAACTTGAATTTTTCTTTTTGATGCAATAAATACTTTTACGCTTTTGTTTACTGTTACTGATAATTCATCGCCTTCTTTTGAAAGTTCAATTTCTCTATCATAATTTTCGAGTAATCTTTTTTCCATCAACTTAAAGTACGCTTTGACTTTTTCTTCTTGACCTTTTCTTTTCTTTGCGTCTTTAGTAATTTCTTTTAGATTTTCTAGTGCTATCTTTTTTTGATCGTGAAGATTTTCTGTATCAAAATCTTTTTCTTTTTCAAGTTGTGCTTGTCTTTCTCTTGATTCTTTTTTAGAGATTTTCTCTTTTCTTACAAACACTCTTGTGCCAATAACTTTACCACTTGTTCCCGGTGGTACTCTCAAACTTGCGTCAACAACATCGTCTGCTTTTTTACCGAAAATAACTTTCAATAATCTTTCTTCCGGTGTTAATTGTTGTTCACCTTTTGGTGTAACTTTACCAACCAGAATATCGCCAGCTTTCACAACTGTCGATGGTACAACAATACCTTCTTCATCCAAATGTGAAAGTGCTTCAGCACCGATATTAGGAATATCTCTTGTTATTTCTTCAGATCCTAATTTTGTGTTTCTTGCATCTACATTAAATTCGTGTAAATGAATAGATGTAAAAATATCTTCTTTAACTAATTTTTCAGATATTAAAATTGCATCTTCGTAGTTAAAACCTTCCCAACTCATAAATGCTAGAAGTAAATTTCTACCAAGTGCTAATTTTCCATCTTTCATAGCCGGACCATCTGCAAGTATTTGACCTTCTTTGACTACATCGCCATTTTGAACGATAGGTCTTTGGTTTATACAAGTATCTTGGTTAGATCTTTTGTATTTTATTAGCTCATAAATATCAATTTTATTACCAGTTTTATTTTTTGGTTCAACTGCAACATAATCTGCTGATGCATGTATAACAGTTCCCGCTCCGCTTGCTACAACCGCCGCACCACTATCTCTTGCGACACTACCTTCTACTCCAGTTCCAACTAATGCTGGTTCTGTTAGAAGCAATGGCACTGCTTGACGTTGCATATTACAACCCATCAATGCACGGTTAGCATCGTCATGTTCTAAAAATGGTATTAATGCAGCTGATATACTTATCACCTGAAGTGGGGATATATCAATATAATCTACTTCTGAAGGTGTTAATATTGGATAGTCTGACATATGTCTACAATAAACAATGTCGGTATCCAATTTATTATTTGAATTGGTTGGAGTATCAGATTGAGCAATTTTATAATCGTCCTCTTTATCTGCGATTAAATAATCTACTTTGTCTGTTACTTTACCTTTTTCGACTTTTGTATAAGCCGCTTCGATTAATCCGTAATTATTTATTTTTGAATAACAAGCAAGTGAGGTAATCAAACCAATGTTTGGACCCTCTGGAGTTTCGATAGGACATACTCGACCATAATGTGTATGGTGAACGTCACGAACTTCAAAACCTGCTCTTTTTCTATTAAGACCACCCGGTCCTAATGCGGATAATCTTCTTTTATGTGTTAGTTCTGATAATGGATTTATTTGATCCATAAATTGTGATAACTGAGATGTACCAAAGAATTTTTTGATGATTGCTTGTACTGGTTGAGTATTCATCAATGCACGTGGTGTTAAATCTTCCAAATCTCTATTCATTCTATCTCTTACGGCTCTTGCCATTTGAGATAAACCAACTCTGATTTGATTTTCTAATAATTCACCGACACCTCTAACACGTCGATTTCCGAGATGGTCGATATCATCAGTTTTGAACTGGAGTTTTTCGCTATATTCTTTTGATGTTACTTCATCACCATTATTTAGTGCTATTAAATATTGTATTGTTACAACAATATCTTCTTTACATAAAGTTCTTTTCTTTTCTGTTGGAATTTTATATTTTTTTGAATTAAATTTAGCTAATCGTTCAAACATAAATTTGAACTTTTTATTAATTTTGTATCTACCAACAAAACTTAAGTCATACCTTTTAATGTTGTTGAACAAAATATTATCTAAGAAACTTTCTGCATGTTCTTTTACGATAAAATCTTGTCCTCTTAATTTTTTATAAATTTCAAACTGAGCTTCCTGCGGAGTCCTTATACTATCTTTTTTCATTTCAAGAGTTGCCAAAATTGCAGGACTATCTTGTCTTGGGTTTCCAGAAATCACTTTTATTGTTTGAATTTTTCTTGCAAGTAATTGTTTGAATAATTTATCGTCGATTGGTATCGTTGCTTTATCGTCTAAATTCCATAAAACTTCACCTGTTTTCTTATCAACTACATCTTCAGCTGCGTACCTTCCTACAATATTATCAATTCGACTTGCTTTAATTTCTAAATTTTCACAAGGATAGAACGATTGAATAATTTCAGCATTATTTTCTAGACCACAAGCTCTCAAGAAAATACCTGCTGGGAATTTTTTCTTTCTATCTAGTCTTACCCAAAGTGCGTTATTTAGGTCAAAGAAAAATTCCACCCAGATACCTCTGTATGGAATCACTCTTGCATAAAATAGTTTTTTACCCAGTGTTGATTGTTTCTTTTCTTCGTCGTCTTCAAAAATAATTGCGGGCGATCTATGCAACTGACTTACTACAACTCGTTCTGCTCCGTTAAAAATGAAACAACCACTATCTGTCATAAGTGGTAGGTCGCATAACATTACATCTTGATTTGTAATTTCTTTTAATTTTCCGTTCTTTTGTTTGACGGAAAGTTTTGTATGAACTTTTAATGGTGCAGAATATGTACCATCTCTTAAAATTGCTTCCTCTGGAGTTAAATATTTAGGTTCTCCGATTTCGTATCTGACAAAATCTAAAATCATATTACCGTCTGGTGCTTCTATAGGAAATATATCTTCGAAAGCAGCCTGAAGACCTTTTAATTGTCTATTTTTTGGAATGATTTCTGTTTGCAAGAAATCCTTAAAAGAATCCTTTTGCATATCCAACAAGTTTGGCATATTGATTGTTGTTTTTATTTTCCCGAAATTCAACTCTTCCATTTTTTACCTCTTTTTCCGTGTTTAAGCTCACTATATAACACTAGTTTTGTTAATGCTTTTTAACCACTGTATATTTTTTTCACAAAACACGCACTAACTAAACACTGAATCCCACGACGATAGCTCCATCTGGAGCGTACAAGCCCCTATACCGTAAATTTATAATTTACGGTATAGGGCTTTTTGCTAAAATATTTTTTTACTACAATAAAAGTTATTTAAGCTCAACTGTTCCGCCGGCTTCTGTAACTTTCTTTTTTAATTCTTCTGCTTCTTCTTTAGCAACACCTTCTTTTAATGGTTTTGGTGCACCTTCTACTAAATCTTTTGCTTCTTTAAGACCCAAACCAGTTATTTCTCTTACTATTTTAATAACAGAAATTTTCTTAGTTGCGTCAGCTAGACCAGCTAATACAACATTGAATTCGCTTTTTTCTTCAGCTGCTTCACCGCCACCTGCAGGAGCTGTTGCTACTGCACCAACTGCTGGAGTTGCTGTTACATCGAATTTTTCTTCAATCGCTTTTACAAGTTCTGAAAGTTCTAAAACTGTCATACTTGATACTGCTTCTAATATTTCGTCTTTTCCTAATTTTGCCATTTTATTTACTCTTCCTTATTCTGTTTTGGATAGCCACTCTTTCGAACGTTTATCCCCTTTTTAAGTTAAAATTTTCCTAAAAAGTTGGGCATCTTTTCTACAAAAAGCCCCCGGGACTATCACCGCTCTAGGCGGGTTTCAAAAAGATTTTTACGCTTTTGCTTTTTGTTCTTGAACGGCGTTCAATACAAAAGCGAAATCTCTTATCGGTGCTTGCATTACGCTTGCGATTTGCGACACACTGCTATACAATGCACCAGCAAATTTAGCAATATTATCTTGTTTACTACCGAGTGTTGCCAATTTTTTGACATCATCAGATGTGAACCAATTGCCATCAGCATAACAAGCATTAATCTTCAAGGCCTTAAAAGATTTTTCAAAGTCATTAAAAACTTTAGCCGCTTCTGCAACATCGCCTTCTTTTAGAAGAGCGATAGCAGTAGGACCTTTTAGTAGTTTTTCATCAACGTCTTTAATCCCGCTTTGTGAAAAAGCGTGATCTAATATAGAATTTCTTTCGACCTTAAACTTACAGTTTATTGGCGAAAGTTTTTCTCTTAATTCAGAGATTTCAACGAATTTCAATCCCTGAAAAGACGCAAAGAAAACCCCACTAGCATTTTTAATATCACTTGCTAGACCTTTAGATTTATCTTTTTTCTGATCTTTACTCAATTTCATATTTTTTTCTGTTTTAAGCATCTACATAACACTAGTTTTGCCAATGCGACATAGCCATCTTACCTTAAAAAAATAGCTTCTTTATAATGTTGTACAATTTGAAAAATTACAAAGAAGCTATCAAATTTGAACTATTTGAGAATAGTAATAAGATCGACAGCGATCTACTCTTCCAGTACCGAATTGGGTACTAGTACCATCGACCCTAACAATCTTAACTTCCGTGTTCGGAATGGGAACGGGTGTTGCCCTGTTGGAATAACCATCGATCTAATTCCTATCCTCAAAAAGTTCAAAAGACTAAACATTAATTTTTTTCGACAAGATTACTCTTATCATAATGTAATTAATTAGTATGTAAAAGCACAAAGCTACAAACGTAACAAAAATTTAATTCAAAGAACCATATTTTTCTGCGAGGATTTTGCGATTTTTTCTTTTTGAACAACAGTGTACAATTATAGGTTCTTATAAGTTCAAACAAAGAAAAAACGCAAAAGCCAACACATATTGCGAGAATTTTTCAATTCTCACAAAACTAAAAACCTTTTTTTCTTTTTGCGAATTTTACTTCGCAAATTTTTGCGAGGATTTTGAGAAGATTTTTTGTTTTATTTGCGACGCATAGTAGATGCAAAAGCACCGAGCGAATGCGAGGGCTCCCTACTTCAGGAGCAAAAAAACAAAAAAGCACTCAAAAGCCAAAGCAAAAAGAATATGGTCAAGTCTCTCGATCTATTAGTACAGGTTAGCTGAACACATTACTATGCTTACACTTCCTGCCTATCAAACCAGTAGTATTCTGGAGATCTTTTGTCTATAAAAATAGATGGGAAACCTAATCTTGGGATGGGTTTCACGCTTATATGCTTTCAGCGTTTATCCCTTCCGAACGACCGCTAACCGGCGATGCCATTGGTATGACAACCGGAACACGGGAGGTTCGTCCAACCTGGCCCTCTCGTACTAAGGTCAGATTCCCTCAAGTTTCCTTCGCACGTAGCAGATAGAGACCGTACTGTCTCACGACGTACTGAACCCAGCTCGCGTACCACTTTAATGGGCGAACAGCCCAACCCTTCCCACCTGCTTCAGCGGGAGGATGTGATGAGCCGACATCGAGGTGCCAAACTCCTCCGTCGATATGAACTCTTGGGAGGAATCAGCCTGTTATCCCCGGCGTACCTTTTATCCGTTGAGCGATGGCCCTTCCA
>CAYPLD010000021.1:0-13529 GCA_964411485.1 uncultured Elusimicrobiaceae bacterium
ATAAGAGGATTAAAAGTCAAGTGATTTATGCTATAATTTGAAGAGTTGGGATAGATTATATGAGATATATGAATGGTTTTGCATAAATTTGGTCAGATTTGGGACGAACTCGAGGGGTTCTAGAGAAAATGTCCGCAGGTTCACCTATTACAAATAGAACTTTACCCCCCTTGTTTATTATGAACAAAGGGTCTTTATTTATGGAAAAATAATATTATCTAAATATAGTCCAAACTGCCAATACTGAACATATCAATAATACAGTTGCAATACTGGTTGCGTTAAATCCAAATCCACTTTTGACTTTTCTATCATGCATAACTGCAAGCTTTTCTGCACTTGGTTTCGCTCCTAACATGCTCACTCCGAGCAATACAACCGAACACAATACAAATAAGATAAACGCAAAATGCAAGAAGTTTATCGAAGTGTACCACTCGATAAATCCTCCTGTCACAATGTGTGAACTTACTAATACTTCGGAGATTATTCTTCCTATACCAAACACAAAACCTGTCCATAATGTAACAATTGCTCCTGTTGCGTTTAATCGTTTGTAGAATATACCCAATAAAAATACACAAGCAATTGGTGGTGAAATATACGCCTGAATTGATTGTAGATATACAAACAACTGTCCAGAAAACAATTTAATGAAAGGTATCCACAAAAGCCCCAAAACAACTATTAAAGCAGTCGCTATTCTTCCTACTCTAACCAGTTCTTTCTCTGTTGTGTGTTTTCTGAATCTTTTATATATATCCAGCGTAAACAATGTCGATGAGGCATTAAATGTTGCAGATAGAGAACTCATTAATGCAGCAAATAATCCCGCAATAACAACCCCTCTTACACCTATCGGCAACACTGTTTTAATAAGCATAGGTAATGCATAATTTGAGTCTACTCCAGCTCCAGCCACAGGCATAGATAAAATTCCTTGTTGATACAATGCAAATGCTACTATCCCCGGTAAAACAAATATAAACAATGGAAGTTGTTTTAAGAAACCAGCAGCAATTGTACCTTTTCTTGCATCATCTACTCCTCTAGCAGATAACACTCTTTGGACAATAAACTGATCTGTACACCAATACCAAATTGCTAAAATCGGAGCACCTAACAAGATACCTGTCCACGGAAAGTCAGGATGATGCATATCTCTCCAAAAACTAAAATATTCTGGATTTGTAGATTTTACCGTAGTTATCATAGCATCCCAACCACCTAAATATTTTAAACCAAATAGTGTGACAAGAAAAGATCCTGCTAATAATACAAACAGCTGTGCCGCCTCAGCATATACAATAGCTTTCATCCCTCCCGCAACAGTATAAGCTCCAGTTGCTAGAACTAATATAAAAGCACCTTGCCAAAATGGTATTCCTAACACCTCAAATATAATACCACCTGCCAAGATAATAACGGATATTTTTGTTAAAACGTACGATATCAGGGTTACAATCGTCAAATATGTCCTTGAAGAAGAGCTATATCTTTTTTGTAAAAATTCCGGCATTGTGAAAACACCAGTTTTTAAGTAAATTGGTACAAAAACCCAACCAAGTAATAAAAGAATAAATGCTGCTAAGTTTTCAAAATGAGCAACAGGTACCCCTCCAGCAAAACCACTACCAGCAAGTCCTACTAAATGTTCAGAACCAATTCCAGCGGCAAATAACGACGCACCAATTAAATACCATGGTAAGTTTCTACTTGCTAAAAAATAATCTTGAGTTCCGTAAACTCCTCTTTTTTTTGTTCGTCTTGATTCCAAAAAACCAATGAACAATATAAAAACAAAATAAAAACCTATAACGGTATAGTCCAGTGTATGAAGTTCTATCATTTACATTCTCCTTCCTATTATACTATTTGAAAGTCAAACTACATGATACCATATTTTTTGTAAAATATAATGGTAACAAGTAACAAAGGAGAAAATTATGCGTATAGGGATAGATTTAGGTGGAACAAAAATAGAAATTATCGGGCTTGACGGGTATAATGGTAATAAACTTTTTAGAAAAAGAGTGTCAACTCCAAAGAATTATAAGGACACTATCTTAACCATTAGTAAGTTAATAAAAGATGCTGAAAAAACAGTAGGACAACAAGCAACGATAGGAATAGGTGGTCCTGGTTCAGTAGATAATGAAACCGGACTTTTAAGAAACTGTAATACTGTTTTTATGAATGGTAAAAATTTACCAGCAGATTTAAGCAGAATTTTAAATAGAGAAATAAAGTATGAAAATGATGCAAACTGTTTCACTTTATCAGAAGCAGTTGACGGTTCGGCAAGCACAGGAACAATCGTTTTTGGAGTAATAATTGGTACTGGTTGTGGCGGTGGAATTGTTATAGATAGAAAAGTTATAGATGGTGCTAATAAAATTGCTGGAGAATGGGGACATAATCCTTTGCCATATCCTAATAAGGAAGAACTAAAAATAAACCCCAATTGTTATTGTGGCAGAAAATCCTGCGTAGAAACTTGGATCTCTGGAACAGGTTTTGAAAAGGATTTTTTACATGTGAACGGCAAAAAATTATCCGTAAAAGAAATTGTAGAAAAAATGCGTGAAGGAGATGCTAAATGTAAAAAAGCATTTGATAAATTTATAGATAGATTCGCTAAATCTGTTTCCTATGTCATAAATATTTTGGATCCGGATGTTATAGTAGTTGGTGGTGGTGTGAGCAATATAAAGGAAATATATACAGAAGTTCCAAAAATTTGGAACAAATATATTTTCTGTAATACAGATATAAAAACTAAAATAGTACCAGCAAAACATGGCGACTCTTCTGGTGTTCGTGGTGCTGCATGGCTTTGGAGATAAAATGGAATTTTTATTAAATAAAAAAAAGCTAAAAAAACAAGCTTTAGAAAAAGGGTTGGATTATAATGAAAATAAACCTTGGGGTTGTTATTACAATATCAAAGAGGAAAATTTTAGAGAAATAGAACGTAAAGGCAAAAAACATAATGCACCATCTTTGAAAGAAAAGGTTATTTTTGTAAACTCTGGTTTTGAGCTTTCTGTTCAAACACATAAACAAAGAGATGAGACTTGGAAAGCTTTGACCAATGGCGTTACATTAATGCTTGGTAGCACATTAAATAACATGAAAGAAATAACTCTTAAAAAAGGTGAGAAGGTTTTTGTTCCAAAAAATTATTTTCATCAACTTTTTAATAAAAACAACAACGAAATAGCTGTATGGGAACGACAAACAGGTATTTGTTTTGAGGAAGATATCGAAAGATTCAATGACCCCTACGGTAGAACTTGATCCTTATTAGCTCAACAAAAAACGTATTTTTCAACTAATGCAAAGTATATATTATAGAACTAGTACTAAAGTACCTTTTATTTTACGACTATATTCTTTATCATATATGTATAGTGTTTGTACATGGTGTTTTTGAAGTGGAGAGAAAATGAAAAGAGTAGTGTCGTTAATAATCAGTTTTTTAATGCTTATGAGCTGTCTACCGACAGAAATGTTGGCACAGGAGTTTCAATTTAATCAAAACATACCACAAGTTGGTTCTGATAGAATTTCACAAATAGAAATGGCATTAGAACAAAAAATTCCCATTTATGAATCAAAAGCAGACGAAGCAAGATTAGGAGCACTCTATAAGGATTTTCAAGAACAAAAAGAAAATAATATAACTGACTCTAATTTGATAAATGAATTAGGATTATTAGCCGTAAATGGAATTCAATCTCCTAATCCATCTCTCAGAGAAGCTAGTGCTAGAGTAATGAATGAAATATTTTATGAAGAGAATTTGGATCAAAATATTTTAGAAAGAATACTAACCACCTATTTGAATATATCTGCTAAAAATAAATGTGACAAATTTCAGGATTGCTTAGTAACAGCATATGCAGATAGACAGCTTTATCTTTTAGGAATATTGTCATATTCGGAAATAGAAAAAACATTTTCAAAAGATTATGGTTCAGAAGAACTAAATTATTCTAGAAAAATGCCATTAGTTCCTGCCGTATATATGATGAAAGGTTCTGCAGAAATAGAGAAACTACTTTTAGAATGGATAGAGCAGTCAAAAGACATAAATGATTATAACAAGTTCAAGGCAGACTTTTACGATATATACTACAAAGTAGACGATCACCTATTGATTAAAGGCACATTAGATTTTCTAGCTCAAACAAAAACACAAACTGATATTGAAATATTAAAGAAATTTGCATTAACAAAAGATGTTAGAGGCAAATCTATTTACGAATACAAAAACAGATATTATAGCTATGTAAGTAAATTGGAAGCAAATTTAAACCTCGCAAATTTAAGCATAAAGAATCCAATTTTATCGAGCAAAATAGCAACTAATTTAGAGGAAGTATCATGTAATAGTGAAAAGTTTAGATATAGCGATTTGAGTTTATATAAAGATTCTAATATAGATGAAGAATTAGATTTGAAAAATAGGATTAATTTTGGTTATTCAAAATTAAACATTCCAACAAACCATGAAGCTATGTGTGATGTAACAACACCAACAGTGCGCGAATTAAGACATGCATTATGGTGTACAGATCAAGTTTTAGACCTAGCATTAACAGTATGGGCTGTTGTTAGTATTGTAAGAATAGGATCTTCTGCATACAAATGGTATCGCATTGTAAAAAGAGCGAAGAATATAGATAGAATAAGAACATCAATATCTGTTGCCCAAAAGCTATCAAGAGAAGCAATGAGAAACGTAGCAAGAGATAGCAGAATAATAGGCAAAAATATGAAAATTACAGGTGTAGGAAAGGCAAAACCAAGCTCACCAGTAAAACCTTTTACTAATGCAGAAAGAATCATAGCAGAATCAAAACCTAATATGAACGATATACTAGGAATAGGTGGTAGGCCAATACTACCAGCAAAAGCTCCTAAAACACCAACTAGTGGCACTAAAGTGCTTACTCCTATAAAGACGTCAAATCAAACTAGCATAGTAAAAAATATATCTATAAATACAAAACCTAGTGGAATATCCGCACCAATTCAAACTTTTACAAATAGTGTAATAAAAACAAATGCAGGTGTAATAACTGCATCTTTAAAACTTAAGAAAATAATAACACAAGATGCTGTAAATTATTTTGCTCATCCAAAAGAAGTAATACAAGAATCAGAAAAGAAACAAATAATAAGAATAAAAAGAAAAGTAATGACAGATCCTGATGGAAATGAAACATGGATAACTGAAACCATTTATATAGATCCAGAAAGCGAAAAAGATTTAGCTTGGTTAGAAGAACTCTCAGAAGATTTTAATGTAGAGATTGATTCTTATTACAACGCAAAAGTAGAAAACATTTTGGATAGTAAAAATAAACAAAACAATAAATATGATGTACAAAACAATATAAAAGACGAACAAATGGATACAGATGAAGAAATTTCACACAAAGATAAAGAAGAAAAAATTTCAGATTTGGTTTTTAAAGATCCAAAAAGTGAAATTATTTCCAGTAAACTTGTTTATGAAAAAAACATAAAAGAACCAGAGTTAATACAATTAATAGTAAAAAAATGGGAAATAAAAAATAAAATTTCTACAGAAATTAATTTAGATACAAGAATATTTCTTAAGAAAAAACTGAAAAAGATAACTAAAAAAATAGAAGAAATGAAAAAAGCATTGGGATATAAAAATCTAGTAATAGCATCAATAACAGATACACACACCGCTTTATATCCTAACGGAGACAATGGAGACCAAGTAGGAGGATTTAGTGCTATAAAACATATAGTTGACAAATTAAAAAAAGAAGGGAAAGAAGTTCTTTTTATAGATTCTGGAGATTTTATTGAAGGAACACTTGAAGCAGAAGGAAAAGATGGTATGGATAACATTATCACTGCACTAAACGAACTTAGTTTAGAATATAGTGTATTAGGTAATCACGATATAATTCAAGGCACAAAAAATATAGAACATATAATATCAAACACTAATTTCCAAATACTAGGTGCAAATATGTTTGAGAAAGAGACCAAAAAACATCCTAACGGTACTAAACCATACTCCGTAATAGAAAAGAACGGTGTGAGAATCGGCATAATTGGACTAGCCAATGATTATAAAAATGACAGTGATTTCTCTTTTACCAACTATCAGGATGCAACTAGAGACGCTATTGAACAATTAAAAACTCAAGATACAGATTTTAATATTTTAATCATGCATGATCACACAAATGTTTTGGCACAAAATGGATTTTTATCAGAAATAGAAGGATTTATAAGTATTGTTTTTGGTGGACATGAACATGATATAAAAAACATTCTAGATAAAGAAACTGACATTCTTTTAGTAGAAAGTGGAACCGCAACCTATGGAGCTACTTTCACAAACATTGAATTTAATCCTAACAACGAGATAGTAGAACTATCATCAAATTTTAAATTTCTTGAAACAAACAAGTTTGGCGAAGATAAAAAAATAAAAAAACTTATAGAAACTTTCAGAGTAGGAGGTGTTGATATTCCATTAGGCTCCATTGCCGTAGAAATGGATAATGGAGAAGAAGGTAAAGGAGAAGCTACTTTACCAAATTTCATTGCTGACGTTCAAAAAAGCAAAATGATTGATGAGGGATATTCTGTAGATTTATCAGTAGTATCAATAAGAGCCATGAGAACGGATTTTTCTGAAAATGAAGAAATAACTGAACGCAAAATAGCTAAACTTCTCATTGATAATTCAAATATGGCAATAGTTAGAGTAAGTGCGGATTTTCTCAGAGAATTTATAATCGATTCAATTAGAGAAAAAGGAAGTCTTTTTGCTTTCTCTGGTGCAAAAGTTAAATACAGATGGAATAAAGAGACTCAAAAACCATATAATGTAGAAATTTATATTAATGGAAAAGCTCTTGGCAAACAAGAAGAATATGCCATAGCAACGCATGATATTTATGCAAATGGAAATAATCAGGGGCAAATGTTTAAGCAAATAGGTAAAGAAAAGAAAACTTTTACAAATGTTAACTCTCGTAAAATTCTTTCTGAATATATATTTGAAAAAGGTGTTATAGATTTTAATGAAACAGGAAGAGTAGTGAATCAAGATTTGGAAAATGAATATCCTAATATTGATGTTTCACCAATATCTATGTTTGATCTTAAAACAATAATTTTAGGTCAACGTGAAAACCCAATTACTCCAACTTGGGATTTTGTAACAAAAAAACCAGCAAACAATTCAGAATCCACAAAATTAAAAAAACTATTAGAAAAAAACAACATAATATTTCCCAAGGAAGAACTAAAGAAAGCTTCAATAGAAATTCGTGATAATATCCGTAAAATTTTTGCTGAAAAATATTCTGATTATTACGAACCTGATATGAAAATTTATTATATAAAGTCAGGCACAGACGGAACTGCTTATAGCATTGTTTTATCTGATGGAAAACAATTTAAGGTTAAGGAATTCCACAATGTAGAAAGACATAGTCTCACAGAAACAAACTATTCCTATCTTAAGGAATTTATGGAAAAAACATCTACAAATATGAGAATGTATAAGAATATGAATCGTCACAAACTTACTGAATATGTACCATGGATAACTTTCGATAAATTAATAGAACTGCCTGAAATTAAAAATAATCCTATCCTTTTTGAGGCAATTGTTAACTATATAGTTAGTGAATTCAAAAAATTATCAAAAATGGATCCAAATTTCAAAATAGTTAATTTCACGGACAATTATTATGCATTAGAATATAACAATGAGTGGGGTGATTGGCATAAGACCTATATTAGTAATGAAAATTTTGTTTTAACCCCAGACTTAGAAATTATTGTAATAGATCCTCAATAACCCAAAAGTATTTGGCTAATTTTTTATCCCCATTGGACTTATCGCCAGTGGACTAAAAATTCCCCCCAGCAAATTGTTTTAGGATTTATGAAAGAATTTTATATAAGTGTATTCAACATAGTCACGAAATTATTAAACTCTACTTTTGAAATGACTCCAAAATAAAAACATAAAAAACACAAATAATAAAATGTTCGTAATTAAAATTGCACAACAGGTAATAGGATACTTAACCAACACTAAAAAGAATCCTGTATTTACGATAGCAAAAATAAAAGCAAGATTTGATACTATCCCATAAAATATATTTGTATACACTATATCAGAAGTTGAGGTTATTATTTCTATCTCATACTCATCTTCATTACTATAAAAATCCCCAGTAACTTTCTTGTTTTTTTGGATTTGCTTGTTTGCTTCCTCGCCTCTATTATTAAAAAAATCTGCTCCTTGTAAAAAAGAAGTCATTCCAAAAACAATAGCCAACACAAACAATATCCAAGTTGTAATTGCTAAAGGCATATTAAAAACAACCTCTTGTTTCTGAAAGCTTAATAATGTTATGCTCGCTAACAAACATGGAACTGATAAAATTACAGACATTCCAGTTGCTTTATACCAAAGTTCATTAGATGTATCAAGGCAACCAGACATGTGGGTTCTCAATTTATCATTCCAATCTCTTATTTGAAATCCAGTAGTTTTAACTTTTTGTATTTTATATTTCATAAATTTTCCCTCTTTTAAGCAATATTTTCACAAATACTTAACTAAAAAAGCATACCAAAAGCTTTTTTAAGTTTATACACCCCTTTCTCCATAACGGCCATACGAAATAATAAAAAGATAAACAACTGTATTAAAATCCATAAAATTATAAGACACCGATATGTAGTTCCGATTCCCTTTTTATTTTCTATTTTCATTTTTATATTATGTTCATTTCTATAAATAATTGCAACCAAAACATTCAACACAAATGCTGTTATTAAAGGAATATACGGAAACAACGAATTATAAAGGTTATATCTAGAAGGATTTCCAAAAAGAACAAAACCTATTAAGGCAATATTCCATGTAATCCACCAAGTTATTAAATTGTTCTGAAATCCCCTTATACGATTTAAACAATCTTCATTTTTTGTCATTTTTCCTGCTCTTGTTTTGGTGGGTTGTTTTGTTTTAACTTGATTTCTTAGTTTTTTTATACAGAAGAATTTTCTAATATTACTAAACCCTTTTGTTTTTATAAAAACAATATACGATAAATTAATTAATGGTAGCAACAGTGATAGAAAAAACAACGTTGTCGGATTATAGATTCTTATAGATGTATTTTGTAATGCCTCAAACAAGCCAATGGAGAAAGCTCCCAAATAAACAAAGTTTATTACTATTATTAATATTTTCATATTTTTTATGTCCTCCTTTTTTTAAAAGTATATCATATAAACATTTGTTCCTGTCTCTCAAAATCTAGTTCTTTATCAGCTAATTTAAAAAACCCTTCATAATTACCGCCTTTTTACCAAAAACCAATGAACTTTTACGAGTATTTTAAGGTCGAGAGCCGTCTCGACGCCCCAGTTTTTTGAGAGGCCACCCCAAAAAGGGGTGGCCTCGGTTTTTTGCGACGACTAGTCCATTCAGCGAATACTGCGGAGCAGTAGCCAGACTTTAGAAGCAAAAAACAGAAAAATACTCAAAAGACGACGTAAATCCTCTATAAATGGTACAATGTACTTATAAGAGGAAAATATATGCAAAATTTTAAGAATTTAGGGATTTCAGACAATACTATCGAAATTATCAAAAGCAAAGGGTTCGAAGAACCTACTGAAATTCAATCCAAAACTATCCCGCTACTACTAAATAGCAATAAAGATATCATCGCACAATCGCAGACCGGTACCGGCAAAACCGCAGCTTTTGGGCTTGTCTTTATGGAAAAAATCAAACCAGGCAACAAGTTGCCTCAAGCGATTGTGCTCGTTCCAACCCGCGAACTAGCTATACAGGTCGCTCTCGAAATCAACTCGCTAAAAAGCTCAGAAAATTTGAAAATCGCCACCATTTACGGCGGTGCTGATATGAGCAAACAGCTCCGTGAACTCAAACGAGGCGTCGACATCGTTGTCGGCACACCCGGTAGAATTTTCGATCATCTAAAAAGAAAATCATTGGTATTATCAGACATAAAGTACGCCGTGCTTGACGAAGCCGACGAAATGTTAAGTATGGGGTTCATCGACGATATCGATACAATTTTACAATACGCCAACCCAAAACGACAGGTCCTTTTATTTTCAGCAACAATGCCTCAACCGATTCTAAATATCGCAAAAAAATATATGCCTGACTATACATTAATCAAGGCACAGAAAAATCAAATCACCACAAATTTAATCAATCAAATTTATTTCGAGGTCAAACAACGGGACAGGTTCGACGCACTTTGTCGAATCATCGATGTCGAACCCGACTTTTATAGCTTGGTATTCTGCCGAACCCGATTGGATGTCGATGCATTATCAAAGGATTTATCAGCTCGTGGCTATTCCGCCGAGGGACTACACGGCGATATGGCTCAAGCTCAACGGGAACGGATTCTCGGAAAGTTCAGAAAAAAGACTATCACTATTTTGGTCGCCACAGATGTCGCGGCTCGTGGTATAGATGTCAGTAATCTGACTCATGTCATAAATTACGGGCTACCACAAGATCCCGAGGCGTATGTGCATAGGATTGGTCGGACAGGTCGAGCAGGTAAAACTGGAACTGCGATCACTTTTGTGACACCCGCTGAATATTATAAATTATCAGTGATTACACGTATCGCAAAAACTAGTATCGACAAAAAAACTTTGCCACAAGTTGAACAGGTTATTGGCGTCAAAAGGGATAAAGTGCTTAAAGATATCAATGATATTATCGAGAGTGGTGATACAAGTTTTTACGAAAATTTGGTTGATACTTTATTCAAAAATATTGATCCGAAAAAAGCATTGGCGGCAGTTTTGAAACATTCATTTGCCGATAAACTGAATCCACAAAAATATAAGAAAATTTCAGCCGGCGTTGGCGATAGAAGTGCTAGAGGCGATAGAAAATCCCATTCAAGAGATTTTGATGTGGAAGACGGCAGTACCCACACCCGTTTATTCATCGCGATGGGTCGAAAACATGATATCGGGCCGAGAAGTTTGGTCGAGATGATAGTAAAACAGACAAAAATTAATCAACGTTTGATCGAAGATGTAACCGTTTGTAATGAATTTTCATTTGTAACCGTACCGTTCAAAGAGGCAAGTACGATTTTGAATAATTTGAAATGTCCAGAGGGCAAGATTCGGAAGCTGGTGCAAAAAGCGACTGGTAAAAAGAGTGGTGACGGCGGATCAAGTCGTGGCGGAAGCCGTGGCGAGAGAAAACCAAAGAGAAAAGATAGCCGAAACACACATAAAAGCGAGAAAAAACGAGAACGGAAAACGGGCAATATACCGGCAAGTAAAGGTCCGAATAGGGCTGAACGAAGAAAAGGTTTACAAAGAAAATCTAATCGAAAGTGATGCTCGCAATGACAACAAATTAATTTAAGAACCCCCGCTAGCACGTGCTAGCGGGGGTAATTTTATAATCAAACTAACTAATCTTTACCACCACATACTTTTTGTTGCTGGTTTTATCGCAAATAATACAATTGCTATAACATACATTTCCCAACCAAGTTCAAGAATTAATGGGAAAAAACATCCTAATAAACCTGCGACTCCAAACATTGCTAAAAATAACAACATCTGCTTTTGTGGATTATTTGATTTTAAGTATTTATTTGCTTTTTCTAAATAACTGCCAGATTGTGAAAACATATTTATCCATAAAGGAAGTGCGGCTAGTATAGTAAATGTTAAGAGAAATCCCCAATCTAACGCTTTTAGTTCTGCGAATAGAGATATCAATAATAACCCGACCGACATATATGTAAACTTTATGAATGCAAGATCCACAATGTTAAATTTTTGTAATTTTTTTGATAGAAATGTATCTAGACTCATACCTTTGCTCCTTTTTGATTTATCGTAGGGCAATTTATTCCCTTCAATTTAAGTATATAAAATTTTGGGTAGTAGTCAATGTTTTTTTGATTGTTTAATGAGCAAAGTTTTAACAAAAAAATCAGAAAAAATAAAAAGTTATTTTTTTATTGATAGCACGGAATATATTTACGAATCAAAACAAGACAGACGGATTCTTAAAATACATTCCGTACTATCAGTGGGCGGGGCGGGAAATACCCCAAGCCACACGTGTGGCTTGGGGTTATTTTTATTTCCTTATCGACGATTTTTTCCAAAACAATTCTAGTAGAATTGGGCAAAAGAATAAATATAAAATACAATTTTTAATATGAGAAAAATATCTGACAAAAAGATTGAGATATGGCTAGCTCAATTTGGAGCTAATCTAAAGAGATTGCGAAAAGAGAGAGGATATTCGCAAATAGCACTAGCTCGCGAAAGCGGGGTTAGTGTTGGGTATATAAGTTTAGTAGAGCGAGGCAAAGCTGATCCTTCTGTTTTAATATTGATAAGATTAGCCAAAGGATTAGAAATCCCATTGAGTAAATTGTTTTAATAACCCTAAAAGGTTTGACCTAAAGTATAAAAAACATACTAAAAAAAGTATGAAAACTTGACTTTTATAGCTAGGTTTTCTATAATATATTTGGAGAGTCTAACAAGCTATCCATGGAGGATAATAATATATGAAGTATTCTGTACTTAAAAAAATAAGAGAAGAACACAGAATGACACAAGAAGAACTATCAAAAAAAATAGGAATATCTAAGCAAACATTAATTAATATAGAAAAAGGGGAGTCAGACTTAAAAGCTCCTCAAATAAAAAAGCTAAGCGAAATGTTTGAACTATCGTGTGAAGTTTTTATAGATAATAAACTTCCGAAAGAACCTGTTATTAATATCACAGGTAAAGGTATTTCAAAGAACAAAGAGAGTAATATAAGAATAGATATTCCACAAAAAAACATAGATAAATTCAAGGAAGTTCTAATATATATGCTAAATAAAATAGGAGCAAAATCTAATGTTGGAGAAACTGTTTTGTATAAACTGTTGTATTTCATAGATTTTGATTTTTACGAAAAATATGAAAAACAATTAATGGGAAATTCTTATATAAAAAACCATTTTGGACCTACTCCAACCACTTTCACATCTGTTGTAACAGATATGATGGTTAACAATGAGGTTGTAAGAGTAGAAGATGAGTTTTATGGAAAACCGCAAAAAAAATACTTGCCAAAAAGAGAAGCAAATCTTTCAATATTGAATGCTGATGAAATAAAACATATAGATAATGTTTTACATAGACTTAGTGATCTAACAGCTTCTCAAATTAGCGAATATTCCCACAAAGACATTCCTTGGATTGGAACGGATGAAGGACAAGAAATCCCTTATGAAAGTGTATTTTATAGAACAAAGGAAACTTCCGTGAGAAGCTACGAGGATTAAAAATGCTAAAATTTGTAGACAATTTTTCAATATTTCAACGAGATTTAAAAAAACTATTAAAGAGATATAGAACATTGTCTTCAGATATAGAAACTCTTAAAAATTATTCAATCAAAATGCTTC
>CAYPLD010000022.1:0-3731 GCA_964411485.1 uncultured Elusimicrobiaceae bacterium
TTTACAATTTCCACCACAACCTTCATTGTGTTTGTCTAATGAAATTTTCTCTTCATTTTTATACTCATCAATTCTTTTCATTAAACCGTCAAAGTCGATTTTATCACTTGGCAACATTGGCCCGTCAACACAAGCAAACTTGTTTTTGCCGTCGACATTAACTCGACAACATCCACACATACCTGTGCCGTCAACCATAATCGGATTCATACTAGAATATGGCTGAATCCCATTTTTGCTCATCAACTGGCTCACAAATTTCATCATTATTAATGGTCCAATGATAAATCCAGCTGTGATTTTTTCACCACCATCTACTGCGGATTGTAGTGCGTCGGTCACAAAACCTTTTTTGCCGATACTTCCATCATCAGTACAAGGTACATAAAGGTCTGAAACTTCTTCCATTTCTTTTTGCAAGATTAACAAATCCTTATTTCTTGCACCGATAACTGATACAACTCTATTACCAGCTTCTTTTAATGCTTTTGCGATTGGATAAACTTCAGCAATCCCGACACCACCACCAACAACGGCGATTGTGCCGTAATTTTTGATGTCAATTGGTGCACCAAGTGGACCTGCAATGTTTAAGAAACAATCACCTTTTTTGAAAGCATTAAATAATGCTGTACTTTTTCCGATTGCTTGTATGATTATTGTAATTGTTCCAGCTTTGCTGTCCCAATCGACGAAAGTTACAGGCACTCGTTCTCCACCTTCTTTACCACGCAAAATTAGGAATTGTCCTGCTTTTGCATTTCGTGCTGTGAACGGTGCGTAAATTACGAATTTTGAAACGGTATCTGAAATGTCTACCTTTTCGATTATTTCATATTGTTTATATTTATTTTCTGTCATTACTTTGCTCCCTTTTTTAATAGGTATTCGTGCATTCTTTCGGCAGCTTCGATTCCGTCTTTCATAGCTAGAAGAACGGTTGCTCCGCCTCGAGTGATATCACCACCTGCATAAACACCTTCTAATGATGTTTCGCCTGCTTCGTTCAACTCGATTGCACCCCATTTATTTGTTTTGATATCTGGGTTTGTGTTTGTGATAATCGGATTTGGTGACTGACCCAATGCGATTATTATGCTGTCTGTTTTGATATCAAAATCTGAACCTTCAATTACTTGTGGTCGTCTTCTTCCACTTGCATCTGGTTCGCCAAGTTCGGTTTTTAGACATTTTAATGTACAAACTTTCCCGTTTTCATCAGCGATGATTTCTTTTGGAACGGTCAAGAATTTGAACTGGATACCTTCTTCTTCAGCATTTTCAATTTCTTCTTCTCTTGCAGGTAAACCGTCTTTTCCTCGACGATAAACGATTGTTACGCTTTCAGGACCAAGTCGCATTGCGCATCGTGCTGCATCCATTGCTGAGTTTCCGCCACCAAGCACAACTACATTTTTGCCGACATGAACTGGAGTATCAACTTCAGGAAATCTGTATGCTTGCATCAAATTTACTCTTGTCAAAAACTCGTTAGCACTATAAACACCAACTAAATTTTCGCCCGGAATATTTGGCATTGTTGGAAGACCTGCTCCACTGCCGATATAAACTGCATCATAATCTTTTCTTAATTCGTCCAATGTGATTGAACTACCAACAAGAATGTCAGGTTTGATATCCACACCCATTTCGCTGATTGTATCAACTTCGGCTTTTATTATTTCTCTTGGTAATCTGAATGATGGGATACCATATCTCAAAACGCCACCGAAATCGTGTAATGCTTCGAAAACTACGACTTTATGTCCTAGTTTTCTTAATTCTGCGGCACAAGATAACGATGATGGACCTGATCCAATCATAGCAACCTTGAAACCACTTTCTTTTTCTGGTTTTGGTGCGATTAGTTTACCTTGTTTTCTTGCTTCGTCAGCTGTGAATCTTTCTAAAAGACCAACTGCGACTGCTGGAAATTTTCCACCTTTATGTAAAACACAATTTCCTTCACAATGTGTTTCTTGTGGACATACACGTCCACAAATTGCAGGTAATAAACTTGTTTCCATTATTTTACTTGCTGATTCACCGATTTTTCCGTCTTTCAAAAGTTGGATAAATTCTGGAATTTGAACATTCACTGGACACGCTTTTGTACAAGGAGCATCTTTACAATTTAAACATCTTTCAGCTTCTTGTTTTGCTTCTTCTAAATTTACACCTTGTGCGACTTCATCATAATTGTTTTTTCTTTCTTCACCACTTTGTCGTTTTCCGGTTTGTCTAGGAAGTGCTGGATTTGGCATTTTAATTTCCTCTTTTTATTTTTAATTTTGTCGAAAAAAGATAGGCAATTCTCTCGCCTATCCTATACCTTAATTATATGAAATAAAGGGGATATCTACAATATGTACTTACAAAATTCAACGTATTTATCGTCATAAACAAAACATTTTTTCTCGTTAGCAGGGATATCGAGCATGAAATAGTATTTTGTCTCCGATGGTTTTCGTTCGGCTACAATCTTGGTTATATTATTGTCTTTGTCTTCTTCTATTATATATTCAAAATTGAAAGAATCATACTTGCCAGTACCTTTTATTTGTTCCCTATCAATTATCAAATTATATTTCGGGATCACACCAAACGGAATATTCTCATCAGTAAAAGAATTTTGGATATAGTTCAACATCGATGCTAAAATTTTTGCAGTAGAAATTTCATATTGCCAATTTACGCTATCAGTATATAATGTATCCTGTTTGAGCTTTTCTAAAAGACTTTTTGTTGCGTACAAATCCGATAAGTTCATATCTGTTGGTTTTGGCTGTGCTTTTTTATTTTTTAATATTTCGATTTGTGTATTGATTCTGTCTAAAATAATTTCTAGATCTGAAAACATTTTGAAATTTTTATCCAATCTTTCATAATCGAAATCACTACCGGTTGAGCTTACCCTAATTTCGCGTTCCATTATCATGTTTTTATCTTTTCCAACTTGAGCAGATTCTTGTATTAATGTTTTAGATAAGAATCCAACAAAAGCTATTATAATCAGGACAAGAAAAAACATGGAAAGCGACGATATTTTTGAATTTTCTTTATTATTCTCCATAAATAACCTCCTCGGTTTCTAAAATTTCTGGTTCTTCTATTTCAATTATCTCGGCGACTGGTGGTAAAATTGGATATTTCAACCATTGTGCCAACGTGTTTGGAAAATATGTATCCAACATTTCTGTGCCGAAATATTGATATGTTGTCAAAAATGTAATCTTACCTTCGCCGATACTCAAATATGCAATGTTTCTTAAAATACTAGCATCAATAAAACTTTTTTTATCTTCTATAGATACCGCAATCAAAATTGGATTTTTGTAAAGTCGTAAACTGCTGGCTGTTAAAACATCTTTGTTTTTTAAGGTGGGGGAAAGAACTGCAGTCATTAAAATTTCTTTATAAAAAACTAAACTTTTTAGCAAAATGTTTGAACCCAATCCTTCGCCTAAAAAAATTATATCTTGTTCAGTATATCCTCTTTCTAATAAATAATCCACGCCAGCTTGAACGTCGCGAACCATCTGATTATACTCATTATCTAACCCAGTTCTTGCGAATGTTTTATAGTCTATGACTTTTGGTTCTATGATTTCCTCACCTTCTTCCTCGTCGATAATTTCTTCAAATTTTACGCTTTTACCATGCCCTCTTAAATCTATCGCTAAATAACCGAACCCCAATGCTCGGATCTTTTTACTAAAATTTATCCAACT
>CAYPLD010000022.1:3831-13495 GCA_964411485.1 uncultured Elusimicrobiaceae bacterium
TTCTTGTGAAAAAGAAATCGCAGGTAATAAAAATATTATAAGTAGCAATTTGGCTAGTTTCATTTTACTTTACAAATTCCTCTTTTTTGAACCATAATTTGATTTCACGTTCTGCTTCTTTTTTCGAGCTTGAAGCGTGGGCGACATTTTCAAGATGATCTTTTTTTATTTGACCGAAAGCACCACGTATAGTCCATGGATCCGTAAAATGTGGATTAGTTGCACCAAGAATTTCTCTGACTTTATTAATCACATTTTTACCCTGGAAGACAAAAGCATATACTTTATTTTCGCCATGGAATTCGCCCATTATAAATCTTACGGTATCCTCGTAGGCAGGATGTTTTTTGATATCTCTATAATGTTCTTCTGCGAGTTTTTTCGATACTTTTGTTATTTTTGAAGCAACGAGTTCAAAACCTTGTTGCTCGATGCGATGCAATACAATTCCGGTGATGCGTTTTTTTATTGCATCGGGTTTCATTATTAATAGTGTTCTTTCTATGCTCATAACCTTGATATTACAAAATTTGCAATGATATTAAAACCTGTGCTAATTTGGTAAAATGATATTATGTAGTTATAGTGTCATCTTGGAGGATTGAATGTCTAAAAAATCAGACAATAAAAAGAAAGTTAAATTTGCAGTTATAGGTGCCGGTAAACTCGGTACTTTTCATACTAGAACCCTAGCTAAAATGGATCAAGTAGAATTGATCGGGATTTGCGACCCAGATTTAGCTCGAGCTCAAAAACTAGCTTGGACTCACAACTGCTCCCCATATACCAAACACGAGGATATAATTCCTCAAGTTGATGCAATCGTAGTAGCAGCACCAACCCAGTTTCATCATGAAATCGGAATGTTCGCGCTCGAAAATAAAGTCCATACTTTGATGGAAAAACCGATAGCAGTAACTATGCAAGAAGCTAAAGATATGGTCGAAATGGCAAAAAAAACAAATACATTATTACAAATCGGACATGTCGAAAGATTTAATCCAGCAGTTGTGGAAGCGTTCAAATATATAAAAGATCCCAAATTTATTAGTATACAACGGCTCGGACCTTATGACCCAAGAATGTCGCAAATCGGTGTGATTCTAGACCTAATGATTCACGATATCGACCTTCTCCTAACTATGCTAGATAGCGATGTGGAAAGTTTTGAGGCAACAGGGATAAGCGTACTTTCTAATCATGAGGACCTTGCTAATGTTCGGTTCAAATTTAAGAACGGAGCAGTTGCAGATGTAACAGCCAGCCGTGCAAGTTTCGAGCGAGCTAGATATATGCGACTTTATCAAAAAAATGCGTATATATCGGTCGATTTTATGAATGCTCGGGTGAAAATGTATAAAAAGACGAAACCTATTATAAAATCGATGAAGGATATTGATGTAATCTATCCTAAAATCGACAAACAAATGCCGATAACAGCGGAGATTTTACATTTTATAGATTGCATCAACCATACAAAATCACCTTGGCCAAGTGGCGAGCGTGGAACACTTGCATTAGAAATAGCTATAAAAGTGACAGAATATTTGGAAAGATATAATCTACCAAAAAGTTTTAGTGCAACTACTCCAAAATCAATGAGAGCAGTTTCAGATATCGGAAAAGTAGCCAAAATCGTGTTTGATGAAACCATTGGAAAGATAAAGGGGGGCAGAAAATAGAATGGCCCAAATAATCCCCTACACAAAAAATATTTTAGTGGTAGCTGGTGATGTATCCGCAGATATACATGCATCAAACATGGTACGTGAAATAAAAAATATAGATCCTAATATAAATGTGGCTAGTATCGGCGGAGATAGGTTGGCAGAAGCGTCAGACAAATTTATTTATAATCTAGTTCAAAATTCTGCAAGCGGTTTTTTAGAACCGCTTAAAAAAATTCCACTATGGATTCGGCTTATTTCTACCATAAGAAATTATATGGAAGAGAAAAACCCAGCTTGTGTGATAACTGTAGATTTTTATGGATTTAATCATCAGGTGCTTGGACTAGCTAAACATAGAAATATACCAGCGTATCATTATATAAGCCCTCAAGTTTGGGCGTCGAGAGCAGAGCGTGCAGGTAAATTATCAGCACTTGTGAAAAGGATTTTTGTGATACTTCCTTTCGAGGAAAAAATCTATAAAGATATCGATGCAAATGTGGAATTTGTCGGACATCCCTTGCTGGATATTATGCCAGAAAGTGTAGATAAAAAATTTAATTCAAAAGGTGATTGGAAAATCGGGATATTGCCCGGAAGTAGACCCGGAGAAATAAAAAGACATATGCCTCTTTTTTATCAAACGATAAAGCAAGTCAAAAAAATATTTCCTAAAACCAAAAGTTATGTTTTTGCTGTGCCAGAAGTTTCAGATGAAAAATTATTGGGACTTTGTGGTGATGATAATCCAAAGATAGAAATAGTGAGAGAAACTGATTATTCAAAAAGGAAAGATATGGATTTTATTTTGACTTGTAGCGGAACTGCAAGTTTAGAAAATTCGATTTTAGGTGTGCCGATGTTGGTGTGTTATAAAATGTCGTTCATTACGTACATCATTGCAAAAGCGATAATTTCGGTTGACTATATTTCACTAATAAATATTTTGGCTAACAAAAAAATAGTAAAAGAATTTATCCAAAGCGGTGCGACAAGTCAAAATTTATCGACTGAAATCATAGCGATGTTCCAAAATCCTGATAAGCTCAAAGATATGAGAAATGAAATGCTCGAAGTGTGTAAAACGCTTGGTAAAAAAGGTGCAAGCAAAAGAGTCGCTGGTACAATAATGAAAGAAATATTTTTAAAAAGATAAAACATATGAAAAAAACAAAATCATGAGCAAGAAAGATAAATACGCAGAAATAGAAAAATATAATAGTTATAAAGTTTTCTTAAAACTTATTCCGTACATTAAGCCATACAAAAAAAGATTGCTTTGGGCTGGTGTATTTATGCTTTTAACTGCCGCTGTAAATGCTGGTGGTGTGTATCTTTTGAAGCCGATAATCGATGGTGTAGCAAAAATATCTACACATAAGGATTTGTTGTTATTAATTTTAATAATTCCAGTAGTTTATTTTTTCAAAAGTGCTTTTTCTTATACGAACGGGTACTTAATAAGTTATGTCGGTCAACGATTAGTTCAAAAATTAAGAATGGATGTTTTTAAACATTTACATAAACTATCGATGGAATTTTATTGGCGAAAACGAACCGGCGAAATTTTGACAAAAGCAATGAGTGATGTTGGTATCATACAAACACTTATCGGCGAGATACCAGTATTTTTATTGAGAGATTTATTCACAACATTGGGTGTGGTTTTTGTTTTATTTTATACAAATGCAAAGTTCGCATTGGTTTTGCTTGTGATAGGTCCTCTTGCTGGTTTAATATTAAGTTTACTTGGTAAGAAAATGAAAAAAGCAACATTTAGAGCTCAACTTATAACACAAAATATTTTTCATAGATTTACGGAAGCTGTTGAAGGTATGTCTATCATCAAAGCATTTAACTATGAAAAACTTTCTATAAAACATTTCAAACAAGATAATGAAGATATTTTTTCAGAAACGATGCGGTTAACAAGAGCTACGATTTTGGCTAGTCCGTTGATGGAATTGTTAGGAAGTTTGATGCTTGTTATTTTGTTATATTTTGGTGGACGAAATGTTTTAGATGGCACGATGACAATCGGTGAATTTGGTGTGTTCTGTGGTGCTTTTTTTATGATATATCGACCATTAAAAAACATATCACGACTTTATTCTAAAATCCAAATTGCGAATGTTAGCTGGAGCAGAATTGTTGAATTATTAGATGAAAAACCTGAAGTTGTTGATCCAAAAAAACCAAAAGTTCTTAAAAATTTCAAGGGTGGAATAACTTTCAAAAATGTATCTTACAAATATCCAAAAGCACATGACGATGTTCTAAAAAATATTAATTTGGAAGTCAAACCAAATGAAAGTATTGCATTTGTCGGACCTAGCGGTTCTGGTAAAACTACGATAATAAATATTTTACTTCGTTTATTTGATCCACAAAAAGGACAAATACTTTTCGACGGAGTAAATATAAAAGATATAACAGAAGAAAATTTGAGAGATCAAATGGGATTGGTAAGTCAACACACAATTTTGTTTGACGATACAATAGAAAATAATATTCGTGTAGGAAAACCAAAGGCAACATTAGAAGAAGTCAAACAAGCGTCAGAAACAGCAGATGCATTAGAATTTATCGAGAAAAAACCACAAGAGTTTCAAACTCTTATCGGCGAACGAGGGGTAAAAGTTAGCGGTGGACAAAAACAACGACTTGCAATTGCTAGAGCAATAATAAAACAACCACATATTCTTTTGCTTGATGAAGCAACAAGTAGTTTGGATAGTCGAAGTGAAAAAAATGTTCAACAATCTATCGAGAAACTTTTAGGTACAAGAACTATGATTATGGTGGCACATAGATTGTCGACAATAACACATGCAGATAAGATTTGTGTTTTACAAAATGGTGAAATTGCAGAACTTGGTTCACACACGGAATTGATTGCTAAAGACGGAATCTATAAAAAACTCTACGACATTCAAAATAGTGGGGTAAATAGTGAAAGAATTAATTAGTAAATTTAAATCTTACAATACTAGTAAGGATCAAATTGAATTTATAGAAAAAGCATATAAATATGCTGAAACTCATCATACTGACCAAAAACGTAAATCGGGTGAAGATTTTATAGTTCATTGTTTAGCTGTTGCTAACATTTTGATGGATTATAAAATGGATGCATTAACCATTTCTGCTTCATTGCTTCATGATACCGTTGAAGATACTAGTGTTACACTGAACGATGTAGAAAAAGAGTTTGGTAGTGAAGTTGCACATATGGTGGCTGGTGTTACTAAAATTGGAAATTTTAATTTTAGTTCACCGGATCATCAAACAGCTGAAAATTTGAGGAAGATGTTGGTGTCGACATCAAAAGATATAAGAATTTTGCTTATCAAACTTGCTGATAGAACCCACAATATGCGTACACTTGAGTATTTACCAAAAGAAAAGCAACAAATAATCTCACAAGAAACATTAACCGTTTATTCGCCGATAGCACAACGTTTAGGTATGTTTAAACTAAAAAACGAACTGGAAGATTTAGCGTTCAAATATATTCACCCAGAAGAATATCAACAAATCGAAACAAAATTCAAAGAAAGCAGAGTAGAAAAAGAAAATCTACTTGATGAATTTAGAAAAGAATTGAGCGAATACTTAAAAGACAGCAAATTAACTTGTAAAATTTTAGCAAGAATAAAAAATAAATATTCACTTTTTAGAAAAATGCAAACGCATAACATTCCTTTTGAAAAAATAGAGGATAGATTAGGTGTTAGAATAATCACAAACACAATTTCAGAGTGTTATGGTGTTTTGTCTGTTATAAACGAAAATTTCAAAGAACTAGAAGGTAGTTTTACGGATTATATAGCAACACCAAAAATAAATTTGTATCAAAGTTTACATACAACTATAGAAACAAAAAAAGGTGATAAAATAGAGATACAAATAAGAACTCAAAACATGCACAATACCTGCGAATATGGTATTGCTTCTCATTGGCAATATAAAACAGGTTCTGCTGGTGATTTACATTTGGACGAAAAATTAAACTGGATACGACAATGGTTAGAATGGATGCAAGATATCACCGCACCTAAAGAATTTTTGGAGGTATTTCAAACTGATATAAATTTAGAACAAGTTTTTGTGAGCACTCCTAACGGGGATATAAAAGTTTTACCAAAGGGATCCACCGTTTTAGATTTTGCATATTCTGTTCACACAGATATTGGGAAACATTATATTGGTGCAAAAATTGATGATAAAATTGTTAAAATGAGTTATGAACTTCAAGATGGTCAGAAATGTGAAGTTCTGACAAAAAAAACAGCAAGTCCAAATGTGGGTTGGTTGGATTATGCTAGAACTCCAAAAGCAAGAACAGAAATTAAGAGGTTCTTAAAAGATGAACGAAAGTAAAGAATGTTATAAATGTAGAAATCAACTTTTGCCAGAACATAATTATTGTAGTGTTTGTGGTGCTGGGCAAGGCAGATATGTTAGATGGTATTATAAACATTGGGGAATAATATTACTTATATTTCTTACAGGTCCTATTGCTATTTTCTTTGTTATTTTTTCCCCGATTATTTCGAGGATATCAAAATATATATATACAGCCGTGATAATTGGACTAACTATTCTTCTAGGAATGCAGGCGTACATCTTATACACGATGCTTGCAAAAGCTTACTGGCTACTTTCTTATTCGGCGGCGTTTTAGAAATAAATGCTTGCTAAAGCACTCCAAAAAATATATAAAGATTAAGTATGCGTACCTATATGTATACATATTAGTTAAGTTTAATATCATATGACTGTATGGTGTTGGAGGAGGATAAATGGAAGGAGATTTAAGAGAAGAACAATCAGCACAAGACAAACAGCCGAGAGCTCTTTGGTTATTGGCTGGAACAGAACTTGGCGAAAGATTCAGTTTCTATTCGATGAGAGCAATCTTTATGCTTTACTTGTTAAATGCATTAGCACTTGCTCCGGGAAAAGCAGGACCTATAATGGGAGCTTTCATGGGGCTCTCTTACGTATTAGCTATTATTGGTGGATACATAGCAGATAGATTCTGGGGACAGCAAAAAGCTATTATAGCAGGTGGTATATTTATTGCAGTAGGTCAATTTATAATGGGCTTCCATGCGATGACATCGTCAGCAGGAAACACACAATTATCAATGATGTACTTTGCAATAGCTATTATAGTTGGTGGTGTAGCATTACTTAAGCCGAACGTAACAAGTATATTAGGACCAATGTATAGAACTAACGATCCAAGAAGAGATGGTGGTTTCACTATTTTTTATATGGGTATTAATGTTGGTGCTTTAATTGCTAACTTGGTTGTTCCATTTATTGCGGAAGAAAGTTCACAAGCTGGTGCGAAATGGGAATATGGTTTCTTTGCAGCAGGTATAGTGATGTTGATTTCATTAGTAATTTTCTGTGTATTGAGAAAGAAAGTTATTGGTGAGCCAGGAAGCAAGCCGGGTTTGAGACATTCTATAACAAAACAAGAAATAGTAAAGTCTTTGATAGTACTCGCGTTGGCGATTGGTGCGATTTACATATCTAAAATGATAAGTTTTGCGGGACCGGTGCTGATAATAGCAGGTATTATAGGTTTTACATACTATCTGTTCTCTCATTTGGATGATGTAAAAGAAAAACAAAGAATTCTTGTTATTTTCATATTAGCATTCTTTGTTATATTCTTTTGGTCAGCATTTGAGCAGGCAGGTACAAGTTTAACAATATTTGCTGATAGACAAGTAGATAGAATGGTTCCAGCATTTATACCAATAATTGGTGGCAAAGATTTACCAGCTGGTGTGTTTCAATCATTGAACCCATTCCTGATAATTCTGTTAGCACCATTATTCTCCAAAATGTGGATTACTTTGGCTAAAAAGAATATGGATCCATCAACCCCAATGAAGTTTGTATGGGGTCTAGCATTGTTAGCACTTGGTTTCTTCTTTATGGTATTGGGTGCAACAGCGTTCATGAAAACCGGAATGAGAGTTGGAATGAGTTTCTTATGTTTCTCATACTTATTTCAAACACTTGGTGAGTTGTGTCTATCACCGGTTGGATTGTCGATGGTAACAAAATTGGCACCATCAAAATTCGTATCATTGTTGATGGGATTTTGGTTTGTTGCAATTGGAAGTGCAAACTTCACAGCAGGCTGGGCAAGTGGGTATTACGACAAAATCGCATTGAACAAATTCTTCATGATACCAACAGCAATGGCTGCACTATCAGCACTTGTGTTGTTAGTATTAGTGAAACCTATCAAGAAATGGATGCACGGAATACATTAGTATTGGTTTAGACTTAAAAGATAATTTAAAAAACCCTCTGCATATGCAGAGGGTTTTTTGTTGCTTTATATTCACATATGTATTACAATTAAATAAATTAGCTCGAAAGTGTTTTACGAGTATTTTGAGAAAATTTTTTATTTTTTTGCGACGACTAGTAGGTGCGACGCACACGAGCGAAGCGAAGTGTTCCTACTTTAGGAGCAAAAAAATAAAAAAGTGCTCAAAAGAGGAGATAAAAAATGGTAGAAGAACAAATGGTTACTCAAGAAGAACAAAAACATCCGAAAGGTTTATATGTTCTTTTCATAACAGAAATGTGGGAACGATTCAGTTACTACGCGATGCGTGGTATTTTTGTTTTGTTCCTTGTAAAAGTTTTGATGTTCCAAGATGCAAAAGCAAGTCAGTTATATGGTGTATTCACCGGTTTCGTGTACTTGATGCCGATCTTGGGCGGATACATTGCTGATAGGTATTGGGGTCAACGAAAAGCCATTGTAATCGGTGGTATTTTGATGGCACTCGGTCAGTTTGCGTTAGCATTGGCGGCGTTTATATCGGGTCATTTACCGAACTATGGCGAACTATTTATGTATCTAGCACTTGGTACTCTTATTTTGGGTGGTGGATTTTTCAAACCAAATATTTCGACAATTGTTGGAAGTTTGTATTCGAAAAACGATCCAAGAAAAGATGCAGGTTTTACGATATTCTATATGGGTATCAACTTGGGTGCATTTATATGTAACTTTATTGCCGGTACGCTTGGTGAAAAAGTTGGTTTCCATTGGGGATTCTTGACTGCTGGTATCGGTATGGTAATATCGCTTGTCGTATTCTTTATGTATAAAAGACATTTGGGTGATATCGGAATGACGCCTACTCATCCGGCTCCGGATACCCCAGCTGAAAAGAAAAAACTTATGTATCTTATCGGTGGTGGTGTAGCTGTACTTTATTTAATATTGATATCATGGTTCTTCGGCTTTGGTGAGATTATGATAAAAGGTTTGAAAATCGCAGCGACTATTGGTTGTATCGCGATTTTCTATTCGGTTATCAAATCGTTAGATAATACTCCAGCGAAAAATAAAATATTAGTTATTGCTGTTTTATGTTTGGTCAAATTATCATTTATTGTATTTTTTGAGCAAGCAGGAAGTTCATTGACTTTATTCACCGACAGAAACACTGATAGATTTATTTTTGGTTGGCAAATTCCGATTTGCTACAATTGGTGAGTTGTTTATATCACCGATAGGACTTTCGATGATAACAAAACTATCACCTGACAAATTTGTCGGACTATTCATGGGTGTATGGTTTGGATCGATATCAATGGGAAGTTTCTTGGCAGGAAGTTTCGCAACACTATATAAAGAAGGGACTGATTTATCGAGCTTCTTTATGATTCCAGTGATGACATCATTGGGTGTAGCGATTGTATTGTTCTTGTTCACACCAAAGATTAAAAAGTGGTTAGGAGATGTACATTAAGGTTTAAGATTATAATTCAGCTTAAAGACCCCGAGTTCAAATTGAGGAACTCGGGGTTTTTTATTTTATCTTTTCTCCCTTTTTCAAAAGGGAGTACCCGAACGGAAGTGAGGGGGAGGGATTTATTTTTCTGATTAACCCCTAGCCACACATTTTGTCATCCTGAACTGACCCGTAGGAGTCATCCCGTAC
>CAYPLD010000023.1:0-12940 GCA_964411485.1 uncultured Elusimicrobiaceae bacterium
TATATATGCCCTGTTAGCTCAACTGGATAGAGCGTCTGTCTTCGGAACAGAAGGTTACAAGTTCGAATCTTGTACAGGGTATTAAGTTTCAGATAAATCCCTAGCGGTTTCTTTTAGCCCTGCTAAATCTAACTTACCACTTCCCAGTATCGGAAACTCTTTGACCTCGTGAAAATCCTTACGTGATGGTATCCATAATCTCGCCGTATCCGATGATACAAACTTTTTATAAATTTCATCTAGCTCTCGTTCAGCTAAATCCTTATACAACACGACAATTCGTTCGCCTTTTGTATCATCGGATACGGCACTAACAACAAAACATTTTTCTAACTTATCAGAAAATTTCTGCAACATATCCTCGATTTTTATATGCGGGACCATCTCGCCAGCGATTTTACTAAATCGAGATAATCTATCAGTGATTGTGATAAACCCATCATCATCAATACTTGCGATATCACCAGTAATATAATATCCATCTTTGATAACTTCTTTAGTTTTTTTCGGTTCGTTCAGATAACCCATCATCAAGTTTGGTCCTTTCACGCACAAAATACCCGATTGATTAGGTGGCAATCTTTTACCAGTTTCCGTATCTATAACTTTTACAGCGATACCCGGAAGTGGATGTCCTATCGTTCCGATTTTTTTACCTTTCTGACGAACTCGACCGGTATCAACATCCTCGATATTGACCGAAACAACTGGAGCTAATTCTGTTGTGCCATATCCTTCCATCGGGAATATTCCAAACTTTTTTTCAAAAGCATAAGCAAGTTCGTTTTTGAGTTTTTCAGCACCGGTCACAACTATGCGTAAACTCTTGAATTTTTCTTTTGATATTTTTTTTAGATATATTGATAAAAATGTTGGTGTCGCAATTAGCATAGTCGCTTTGTTTTTTTCACAAATATCACCAATAACTTTTGCATCTAATGGATTGCTGTGATAAATCACACTAAAACCCGTCAACAACGGCAACCAAAGTGTCGCTGTGTATCCAAACGAATGAAAAAATGGAAGCGTACCTAAAATTTTATCGTTTTTGTAAATTTCTAAAATTTGTCCGACCGCTTCAATGTTCGCATGTATGTTTTTATGCGACAACATCACACCTTTCGGCTCTCCAGTTGATCCGCTTGTGAATATTATAGTCGATTCCGTTTTGTTTGATTTGCCTTGACGCCAAAAATATATGTTCCTCAAAAAATCTATCGGCATAATGGCACAAGTAATCGCTGTAATCAATTTAGATATTTTTGGCGTCAAGGCAACTAAATCCTCGAGCAACACCATATTATTAGATTTTTTCCAACCTAGAGAATCCAAAACTTTTTGACTTGTGAGCACAACTTTACAATCAGCTTTTTTCGCACAATAAAGTGCAAGTTCACGTGGAAAAGTATAGTTCAAATTGACCGCACTTTTACCCAAAGCACTCACCGCCAAATTCACAACACAACCTGCGATACTTGGCGGTATCAAAACAGCGACCCGTGGACTATCCTTGACCAATTTTTTCAATATTTTTGAAACAGCGACGGTTTTTATCAACAACATACCGAACGAAAGTTTTTTACCATCAGAATCTTTTACGGCAGTCCTGAACCAAAATCTTTTTGCTGAATTTAAGAAAGCAATAGGCAAAGGTTTTCTAGCTTTTATCCTATTTTCAAAAGCAGTTGTAGAAATATGCTGAACCGCATGTCGAACACTATCAACACTTTCATCAGATTTAAGTGGTCGACCAAATCCAACAGTCACCCTTCTATACAAAAGTCGTAATCGTTTGAACAAAACTTTTCCACCTTTATAACTAAACAAACTTCCCCATACTCCGTCGATATAAACTGGTATTATCGGTGCATTAATCCTCTTCCCGATATACTCATAACCCTTTTTGAAACGAAGCATTTGTCCGTGTCTGGAAATCTGTCCTTCGACAAAAATACAAACGATATCACCATTTTTCAAACTCTGACGAGCAAGCTCAAAACTTTGCATTATTCTTCTTGGACTATCATGTCTGGATATCGGAATACAACCTATAATTTTGAAAAAATATTTCAGAACAGGCACATCATAAAATCTTTTATTCATCACAAATCTTATCGGTCTTTGACATGCACCCGCAAGTAAAAAACCGTCGATAAAGGACATATGATTAGAAACAAATAATGCCCCACCTTTGATAGGAATATTTTCAAGTCCATCAATTTTTATACGATAAATAAAATTCACAATCGGATATAACAAAAATCTTATTAAAAGTTCTGGCAGAACTTTTAATAAAACAAAAAATACGAAAACTGTGAGTAAACTATGCACAAAAAATATCGCCGTCGGACTGATCTTGATAATATCAATAAAGAACCATAAGAAAATGCTGGCAGAAAGTATCCCGATAAAATTCAAAATGTTTGCCGTCGCAATAAATTTCCCTTTTTCTTTGTTCGGACTTCGTTGTTGAACATAAGTTTGAAGTGGTAATATAAAAAATCCACCAGCAATACCAAGTAAAAATAAATCAGTCAAAACTCGAGACAAACTTTGAAAACTAAATGCTAAATCCAGTACTAATAAAATCATACCAATGATACCCAACGGCACAATCCCAAGTTCGACTTTCCCCCTCGATAATTTACCCGCTATAAAACTTCCAAGCCCAATACCGAAACTCAAACAGACGTTCAAAATCGCAACCTGTAAAACTTCGCTTAAAGTCAACATCATTCCGAAAAAATTTACATTCAAAATTTCAAGTTTCATCGAAAATTTTGCATACATTAATAAATTCAAGGTAAGTAAAGCACCACTAAACCAAAAATATGAACCCGCAAGTATAACTTTGAAAATTCTATCATAACCACGAACATATTTTATGTTTTGATATGCCTTTTTTACAAAATTAAATTCTAATTTTATATTTTTATCAGAAGTTTTTGGATTCGCAACCCATAAACTAAATAATACACCGATTAATGCAATCGAAACAAAAATAAAACTCGCTAAATATAAATTTTCTTTGAATAAATCAGCTAAAACTCCAGCCAAAGCTAGACCCGTAATTATCCCAACAAAATTAAACATCGAAAGGATTCCGTTTCCGTCAGATAAATTTTTATCCTCGAGAGTATGTGGAAGCATCGAATATTTTACCGGACTGAAAAATGCCGATTGTGTACCCATCAAAAATAAAATCACAAGCATCATTGGAATGTTCTGAACATAAAAAGCAAAAAATCCAAAACCCATAATTATAACTTCTAAAAATTTATATAAAATCACCAAATTCCTTTTTGGATATTTATCTGCGATACTACCTGCAATTGCAGAAAAAATTAAATAGGGTACGCTTAACGCTAAACTTGCAAGTGCAATGATTAAACCTTGCTGGGCTGGTGAGATATAAAACACAGCGATAAGCAAAATAAATTGTTTGAGTGCATTATCATTGAGCGATCCAAGACCTTGAGCGACCACCAGCCCAGCAAATTCTCGGCTGGCTAATTTGCTTGGCTCTTTTTGAGGTGGTTTATAGAATCTATTTGTAAAATTACTCATATCTATATGATATTATATTACAATATATACAAATTTGCTAAAATGTATTATATTACATCTTATTCATGAGGAGATTTTACAATGGCTGGACACTCACACTGGGCAGGAATCAAACACAAGAAAGCAATAGTAGACGCAAAACGAGGAAAAGTATTCACCAAGATTATCCGCGAAATAACAATCGCAGCGAAAATGGGTGGAGCAGAACTCGACAATAATCCACGGCTCAGAAAAGCAATCGATGATGCAAAAAAAGCGAATATGCCAGCTGATAATATCAAAAAAGCTGTATTAAAAGGTACGGGACAATTACCCGGTGCGACTTATGAAGAAATAACTTATGAAGGATACGGTCCGGGCAAAACGGCAGTGATTGTCGAATGTACCACCGATAATAAAAAAAGAACATTCAGTGAAATTAGACACATTTTTACAAAACATGGCGGGAATATCGGCACGACCGGTTGTGTGAGTTATATGTTCAACAAAAAAGGATTTATCTCGATTAAAAAATCAGCAATTGACGAAGAAAAATTAATGGAACTAGCAATCAATGCCGGTGCTGATGATATCAAAACCGAGGATAATGAATATTTCGAAATATTAACAACACCAGAAAGTTTTGATGCAGTTAAAAAATCTTTGGAAAACCAAAATATTGAACTGGAATCAGCCGAAGTTAGTATGATTGCAGATACTGATGTCGAAATCAACGATAAAAAAACAGCCGAACAGATTTTGAAAACTATGCAAGAGTTGGAAAATCATGATGACACAAAAAATGTATACTCTAACTTCAACATAGACGAAGAAATAATAAAACAATTAGGTTAAAAAAATGCAAACCACAAAAGTTTTGGGGATAGATCCCGGACTGGATAGAACCGGTTGGGCGATCTTGGAGGGAAACTCTAACAATTTGAAAATTGTTGAATGTGGTTTGCTCTCAACACCAAAAACCGATACATTAGCTCAACGATTAGAAGGGATTTATACAGGTATCTCGCAAATAATACAACGTCATAATCCAGACGATATCGCAATGGAAGAATTGTTTTTTGTTCGGCTTCAGACGTCAGTATATCAGACAATCCAAGCACGAGGCGTGATTGTGCTTGCCTGTAAGAAATTGGGTATAGAAAATTATTCGTATAGTCCGAAAAAAATCAAAAGTATTTTGTGTGGCAACGGCAATGCAGACAAAAAACAAGTTCAGCATACGGTCAAGTTGATGATGAAATTGGAGAAAGCACCATCGCCAGATGATATAGCCGATGCGATTGCGATTGCGATAGCACATTTGAAATTATCGCCATTAAAAGCTAGAATGAATGTGCAAAAAGAGTTTTTAGAGAAAGTCAAAAAAGCCAAAGCGGAGTTGAAGAAATGATAAAAACAAAACCATATTTTAAAGATATTGGCTTTAGACTATATCATGCTGATTGCTTAAAAATCTTAAAGCAGATTCCAGAAAATAGTGTTGATATGGTTTTCGCTGATCCTCCTTACTTTTTATCTAGTGGAAGCTTTTCTTGTCAAAACGGCAAAATGGTATCAGTGAAAAAAGGTGATTGGGATTTAACTAATGGTACAAAGAAAAATTTTGAATTTCATGTAGAATGGATAAAAGCTTGTCGTAGAATTCTAAAACCTAGTGGCACTATTTGGATTAGCGGAACATATCACTCAATTTATCAGTGTGGTTTCGCTTTAGAAATAAACAAATTTAGATTGTTAAATGATATCTCATGGTTTAAACCAAATGCATCCCCTAATTTAAGTTGTAGATTTTTTACTGCCAGCCATGAAACGTTACTTTGGGCTAGAAAAGAAGCAAAAGGTAAACATACTTTTAACTATGATAAGATGAAAAATGGAGATTGGTCAGAGGATAAAATAAAGAAACCTAACTTGCAAATGAGAAGTGTTTGGAGTCTCAATACTCCAAAACCAGCAGAGAAATTTTTTGGGAAACATCCAACACAAAAACCTTTAGATTTATTAAAAAGGATTGTTTTGGCTAGTACAAACAAGGGAGATGTTATATTAGACCCTTTTACTGGAAGTTCCACAACGGGTTTGATGGCTAAAAAGTATGGTCGAAAGTTTGTGGGAATTGATTTAGAAAAGGAATATTTGGATTTATCTATTAAAAGATATAAAGAATTAAAAGGAGTTAAGAAATGAAAAAGGGCGGAGTTGGTGGAACTAATACTAAAACAGGTCTTGTTTTTGAAGGAAAAACCGATTTAAAAACATTCCTAAATAAACAACAGGGATATTTTGTCGATGAAAATTATCAAGTATTTTTTAACAAGAAACTAGTCGGACAAATATTCAAAAAGCACGGTTTATATAAATTCTTAAAATCAAAAAACATCAATTGGCAAGATCACCTTTCAAAAAGATTATTTCCAGATGACTCTATTTATGTTGTTCTGCAAAATACATTATATGTGATAGAATGTAAATTTCAAAGAGTAGAAGGATCTGTAGATGAAAAACTTCAAACATGTGACTTTAAGAAAAAACAATATAAAAAATTATTTTCTCCATTGAATATAGACGTGGAATATATTTATTTATTAAGTGATTGGTTTAAAAATCCAAAATATAAAGATGTATTAGATTATATCATCAGTGTTGGATGTTCCTATTACTTTGATTATATTCCACTTAAAAAACTAAATTTACCTGTTCCACAAAAACAAGGATAAAAAAATGATTGCGTATTTGAAAGGTGAAGCAATACAAGTTAATGATGAAAATTTGATCGTATCCACAGGACATGTCGGATATGATGTCAATATGGCTCCACTATCTTTGATGGGTATAAAAAAAGGTCAGGAAGTTGAACTTTTTATCAACGAAAGTATGTCGCCGTACGACGGTGCGACTTTATATGGTTTTTTGACGAAAGAAGAACAACAACTTTTTAATATTATCAAATCAAGTGTGCCGAAAACTGGTCCGAAAAAAGCAATAGAATATTTGAATAAAGCTCTTAAAAGCATCGGCGATTTTCATAATGCAATCATCAAACAAGATCCAAAAATTTTGACAGCTATTTTTGGATTCACCAATAAAACAGCCGAAAAATTAATCGCATCACTAAAAGATAAGATGGATAAATTCTCAACTTCAGCAGAACTTAAAATAAAAATCGCCGATGCTGGTATCTCGATACCTCATATCAACGATGTAATGCAAGCACTAACCTCACTTGGCTATTCGGCGAATGAAGTTAGAAAAAGTTTCGAGAAAATCGATACGCAAACACTTGATAAAAATAGTACCATTCAAGATGTACTTAAAGAAAGTTTGAAGATTTTGAAAAAATAAAGGTAGAATAAAAAGATAAGATTTTTCGACTATTTTGAAATGTTTTTTTGAAGGGCTAGCCCTGTTTTTCTTTACGACGACTAGTAAAAGGTACTGACCGTAGCGAAGCGAGGACCGGTACTCGAGGAGCAAAAAAACAAAAAAACATTCAAAAAAGGAAGTAAAAATGACAGCACAAAATGAAATATTAGACTTGAAACCAAATACCGAAGAAAGAAGCGGATTAGAATCTATACTCCGTCCATCTACTCTCGAGGAATTTGTTGGTCAAGAAAAATTAAAAGAAAATTTACGTATCTTTATTCAAGCCGCAAAAAAACGTGGCGAAGCATTGGATCATTGTCTATTTTATTCCCCTCCCGGTCTTGGTAAAACTACACTTGCAAGTATTTTGTCAAAAGAAATCGGTGTTAATATGAAAACAACTTCGGGTCCAGTTTTGGCGAGAGCAGGTGATCTCGCAGCAATGCTAACAACCGAACTATCAGAACGAGATATTTTGTTTATCGACGAAATTCATCGACTAAATCCAGCAGTCGAAGAAGCATTATATCCGGCAATGGAAGATTTTAACTTCTTTATAAATACAGGTAAAGGTCCGGGTTCGACAACGCTCAAACTTTCTGTTCCAAAATTCACTTTAATCGGTGCGACAACTCGTTCAGGATTATTGACCGGTCCGTTAAGAGATAGATTTGGAATCGTTTTGAACCTTGGTTTTTACGACGATAAAGAACTGACAGAAATTTTGACTAGATCTGCAAAAATACTTGAGATTGAAGCTAATGAAAAAGGTTTGATTGAACTTGCAAAACGTTCACGAGGAACTCCAAGGATTGCAAACCGATTATTACGACGAGCAAGAGATTTCGCCCAAGTCAAAGGTAATGGAATAATAACTGACGAGATTGCGAAAATTTCTATGGAAGCATTGGATATCGATCATGAAGGATTAGATTCTGTTGACGTAAAAATCATAAAAACTCTTGCTGAAAAATTCAATGGTGGACCTGTTGGTTTGGAAACTTTAGCAATTGCGGTATCAGAAGAAATCGATACGCTCACCGATGTAATTGAACCGTTCCTAATAAAAGCTGGATTTTTAATCAGAACTCCTCGAGGAAGAACTTTGACAGATAAGGCATTTGAACACTTAAAAATTAAGATAAAGAAACCAAAAACTTTATTTTAATTATGTACAATATTATGTATAATAGAAACATGAACAAGAAAGCATCTACCACACACACACACACACAACGCTGTGATATTTCTTTCTTGTCATTGCGAAGATTTTGGAGATTGCCACGAAATTGCAAAGCAATTTCTCGCAATGATAAAATCTGTGGCAATTTCGGCTTCACATTAATTGAACTTTTGGTAGTAGTATTGATAATCGCAATACTTGCGGCAATTGCCTTACCTAAATATAAACTTACCGTAGAAAGAACTCATGCTACTGAGGCTTATGTAACAATAAAGGCTCTAGTAGAAGCTGCTGAAAGGTATAAATTAGCAACTGGAAATTATCCCACAATAAATATTTGGAGCAGTTTAGATATAGAACTTCCAACCACTACTACAGATGGAAGTAATGCTGTTACTAACAATTGGACATATGTATTATCAAGCGGAGATAAAATAAGAGCATACAGAGGAATTGGGCATTATCTGTTAGATGGAATTTATACAAGCAGTTCATCTTCCCATGCGGGAGAATACTATTGCTTGGTCTATTTAACTCAGTCAGATTCTGATTTTTACAAAAAAGTGTGTGCCTCTTTCTGTGGGGTACAACCAACAGATTCTGGTAATTATTCTACCTGCTATAAAGTATAAATAAGTTTTTTTTATTTCAACTTCTTAGCGGTTTCGTAAATAAATCCCTGCTTTTCTTGTTTCATAATAAAATCTAAATACTTATTCGCCTTCGTGTTATAATTTTTTTTCTTAAGACACATGCTTTTCACAAGCAACGCAAGTGTGTCTTTACCATTCTTATTTATATATTTGTTCGCGATGTTTTCTGACTTGCTATACTCACCCAATGAATAATACCAAAATGCTTTTGTGAGCTCTATATCTCGTCGAGTAGGGTCTAAAACTAGTGCTTTACCTAAATCTTCAAAAGCTCGCTCATAATTCTTGACTTTATAAAAAGTTTTTGCAGATAATAACAATAAATCAGCGTCAGTTTTTTTGCCCATTAAATTATCTGCAATTATTTCTTGCGTTTTCACATAATTATCCAACTTGAAATAACAAAATGCATAATCGTAATAATAATTGCGGTCTGGCTTTTCTGCTTCGCTAAAATATAAACTGTAATAACCTATCGCTTTAGAGAAAAACCCTATTTTTTGATAACTTTTACCAAGTCCCAAATGTGCTAAATAATTTTCTTTATCCTTTTCTAACACTTGCTTATACATCTCTATCGCTTTAGAATATCCCGTAGATGTATAATACAAGTCAGCATTTTCTATCATCAGTTCTATACTTTTTGGATAAAGTTTCAAACCTTTACTATAAACTGCAAATGCTCTATCTAATTCACCTAACATCTCGTAACTTCTACCCTGCATAACATAAGTTTTTTTGCTTTTTCTTGAACTCAAACCCTTTTCAAACGCAAGTTCAAACTTATCAATAGCTTGTTGATATTCGCCATTATAATAAAATTCTCTGCCTTCAAAATATTCAGTCAAACCGTTGCTTTTGAATATTGAAGCATCTGCCTTTATCGAGATAAAAGTCAAAAATAATATTGATGATAGTAATAAATATTTTTTCATTTTTTTAATCTTTCTTATCCATAATATCCTTAAAAGAAAATAGAATTAGATTTTGCTTTACCTTTTTTATGTTTTCGTAAGCAACTTTCACACCAACTTCGCCTACATATAAAATTTTATCCAAATCCAATGTTCCGACCCCACCGATTTCATCATATCTGATTACATAGTTAGCTTGTTTTTGTTCTTCATTTATCAAAAGTGCACCACGAATATCCAAAGATTGCAATAGATAATCTTGAGTTTTTTTAGGTTCAGATAATGTATAGTCCGGTGCCGTGACACTGGCTAAAAGCCAATCCGCACCAAGCTCTTTTGCAATACTAACCGGTAAATACTCGACGATAGCACCATCAACTAATTCTCTATGCCGATACTCAACTGGTTTAAAAAATCCCGGTAGATTCATACTCGAACGTATTGCAGGAAGAAGTGGACCACTTTTGAATACAACCTTTTCACCAGTATTGATATCCATTGCGGCAGTACCAAAAGGGATATTTAAATCTTCAAAATTTTTGTCGCCAATTATGCTTTCTAAATATTCTTCAAATTTTTCTGATGAAAATAATCTGTTCCCAAAAAAGTATCGCAAAAATCCAAAAATATTGAAATCTTTTGATAAATCCCCCAACTCAAACTCTTCAGCCGTTACCCACAAATCATTTAGCGAAGTCCCTGCACTTATCATTCCACCAACAACGGCTCCCATCGAAATCCCTGTGATAATATCTATCGGAAAATCTTCTCTAATAAGTACTTCCATCAACCCGACATGAGCAAAACCTCTTATCCCACCTGCAGAAAGTACGACCGCCACTTTTGGCCTATCGTCGACTGACAGAGAAACGAACTCTTCCCATAAAAATTCTGTTATGATTTGTTCATCAGTTTGAACTCTATCTTGACAATAGAGTAAACTACTAAAAAATACCGATGCGATTGTTATAAAGATAAGCTTTTTCATAATAAAAATTTAATCTATATCCCGACCTATTGCATGTTCCAATTTGGCTTCGGATAGAACTTGCTTGTATAAAGCGTATAGATAATCCTGATAAACGGAATATTTTGCTTTTGTTATTTGTAGATAATCGTACATATCCATACTAGCTTTATCAATTTTTCTGTATTTTGCATTCACAGATTTATATAAATTATCTCGTCTTGTAGTTTCGTCTTTCCAGAATTTCAAATCCTCGTAAGATTGTATAACTTCAAACATTATATCGTCTATTAATTTTGCCTCTTTCAAAGAACCTTGTCTTCGTTCAGCTTTTTTCTGTTTGACCTGAGTAGATATATCATAAGGGAGTGGTAAATTCACAAATAGACCACCATAATAGTTATCAAGTCCGCCAAATTTAGAATACCCTATATTTTCATATCCACCCAACAAAAGAACGCTAGGATGACTTCTTGACATTGAAAGTTTTACGGCGATATCATCTTCTTCCAAATCGTATAGTGCAGATCTGAATTCAGGACGAAATTCCATCGCCCACAATTTTGCTTTGGATAAATCTATATCTATATTTTTAGGAACTAATTTCCCCTCATATTTTACATCAAAATCTATCTCTTTATTTAGACTTCTTATAAGTTCTAATCTCGATGATTCCGATTCATTGCTAAAAGTATGAATATTGTTTTCAATTTCTGTTAGCATCACAATTTCTGCTTGCATTTTATCGGAATAATTGGTCATCTGAGAAATAATATTTTTTGTGGACGTTAAAAACTTTTTGGATGTGCTCAATTTTTCATCTTTATAAATTACTTCATAAAATTTTTGTTTTATATCAAAAGATGCATTGTTTTTGATTCTATCGTATCGGTTTTGAGCTTCTTTCAAATAACTTTTTGCCAGTCTCACCGTACTCTTATTTCTCCCTCCCGCATAAAGATACTGCTTTGCCACTATACCCACAGAATATATGGATTCTTTTTTTGCAGGATCTATATATCGGGATAAGAAATCATCACTCAACACGACAGGATAATCGACGTTAGAAGCTATCGTACCTGCACTAAAGTTTATGATAGGAAGATACAAAAATTGTGCCTCTTTAACTCTCTGCGACGCAATCACCATTTCCTGTTCTTGCGACAATAATTCACTATTATTTTTAATTCCTAATCGTATAGCATTATCTAATGAGAGCTGTTCTTGAGCAAAAACATTTATGCCTGTAAAAACGGCTAAAATTGTAAATATAAATATTACTCTTTTCACTTGGATCCTCCCTTCATTTTCTTTTCTAGGACATCCAGCATACCGTTAAATTCCTGTTGTAAATCTTTGAATTGATCGTCCTTTCTTAAATGAACTTTTTTGATTTTCCCAGTTTCTTTTATCTCTTTACACACTCTTTCAAAGTGATATATTGGTCCTGCCAGCCGATTAGACAAAACTGCACTAAACAAAATTATAAAGACTATATAAATTAGTATTTTTATCGCAAATATCACCATCGTCGGTGATATTTGCTGAATCAAAGGTTGTAAAAGAGCAGGTTCTTTTGAAAAAGCATCGCTCACTGCTACACTAATCTCAAAAAATACGATTGCAAAACCAACTAATACGCTCAATATAATTAGGAGCATGTATCTAAATTGCAAACCTTTTTTGATAAATATAGTTTTTCTTTTGAATGATTTTTCTGCCATTTTTTTCCTTTTATCTAAAATAAGATATCCATTAGCTCTAGCCATTTTTTATCAATGGTTTTAAGCTCTTTTACTGCTTCTTTCAACGGCACTGGTTCGATTTCTGTACCTTTTAATGCAGACATCACACCAAATTTTCCAGCATCGACAAATTTCACTGCACCAATACCAACTCTTGTACCTAACATTCTGTCAAACAAAGTTGGAGCTCCACCTCGCTGGATATGTCCTATCACTGCATGCCTTGTTTCTATACCAGTTGATTCCTCGATAATTTTCGCAAGTTTCTCACCAACATCTCGTCCTGCTAATTTTATATGTCCAAAATCATCAAGCTCCTGAACTTCACCTTCACCTGTTGTGGAAAGTTCTGTCGCTTCGCTTGTAACAACTAAACCGTATTTTCTTTTTGCAAAAACTTTTTTCAAAGTTTTTGCCATTTTCTCTACATCTACTTTTTGTTCTGGTATGCAACAATAGTCTGCATTACCTGCGATTGCCGTAAATAAAGATACCCAACCAGCATGTCGACCCATCACTTCTAAAACTATTATTCGACGATGACT
>CAYPLD010000024.1:0-7454 GCA_964411485.1 uncultured Elusimicrobiaceae bacterium
GCCCTCGTTCCTTAAAAGGAACGAGGGCTATTTATATGGCTAAAAGGTGGTTATAAAGCAATAACCAAACTAGTGTTATGTAGTGTGCTTAAACACGGGAAATAAGCTTTTTTAGTTTTACTTGTTTGAGTGGTTTGCCGAAGGCAAACTTTGATAATTTTTTGAATCGGTCTGGAGAATCACTAGCAAAAACTTCTATCTTTCCTTTGCCCGTTAGTTTCAAAATATTTTTTTGTTGTAAATATTGTTTTACTTTTTTTGCCACACTTTCAGCAGAATCTATCAAATAAATATTTTTGCCAACAACTTTTGATATAAGATTTTTTATCACCGGATAATGCGTACAACCCAAAATAATCGTATCTGGTTTATTCTTTTTAACTTTTGCTAAATATTTTTCTGCCACTAGTTTCGTAATTTTATCCTGTACCAATCCTTCTTCTATTAACGGCACAAATAAAGGCGATGGGGTTTGCGATATTTTTAATGTTTTATCTAATCTATGCAATGCTTTTTTATAAGCATCACTTTTGATAGTTGCTTCCGTAGCGATAACTGCAACTTTTTTGTTTTTAGTTTTTTGATTTGCATAAAACGCTCCGGGTTCTATCACACCAATCACAGGCACTTTTGAATGTTTTTTAACAACATCTATCGCCAAAGCAGAGGCACTATTACAAGCGATAACCAATATCTTGATATTTTTAGATTCTAGAAATTTAGCTATATTTAATGAGTATTGTTGAACTGTCTCTTTAGATTTAGAGCCATACGGCACATGAGCTGTATCACCAAAATATACGATATTCTCTTTCGGCAATAATTTATGTACTTGTTTCAAGATGGTAAGTCCACCTAATCCCGAGTCGAAAATACCAATTTGTTTGTTGTTTTGTGCCATATTGAGATTTTACTAAATTTTGTGGTTGACAAGTATTTTTATGCAAATTTTTACCAAGGGTTAGCCCTTCTTTTTTGCGACGACTACTTGTCATTGCGAGGAGAGAGCAAAGCGAACGACGTGGCAATCTCATTAGAATAGAGATCCTTCGACTTCGCTCAGGATGACTCCCTACGGGGTCACTTTAGGAAGCAAAAAAGTAAAAATTTGCGAAAAAGACGATGTCAAATATAGTACTAAATTACTATTGGGTTATAGTACTAAAGTACCTTGTGGAGAGTCTCGGGATATAATAAAATTTTATAGAGAGGAAGAATTATATGCATAGATTAATATTAACATTGTTGTTATCATTACTATTTATAGGGCAAACAGGATTGCTCTGTGCTTATAGTTCTAATTCCTATTCAAATCAAATTACCCAAATCAAAAAAGATTTATACTTAAGGGACTACAAGGGCGTACTAAAGCAAACCTCTTCTATAATAAAAGACAATCCGATAGATGCGAAGTTATACATACTTCGTGCGAAAGCTTATAATGGATTAAAACAATATGATAACGCGGCAATAGAATCAAGTTATGCGATAAGCTTAAAACCATTTGGATTAAGTGCCTATAACGAGCGTGCGTTTTCGTATTATATGCTTAATGATTTTGATAAAGCAAATCAAGACGCACAAAGAGCTTTAGAAATAAACCCTAATTCTGTACGTGCGGAACGAACAAAAAATCTAATCGCTCAAAAACAGCAACAATTACTAGATATCCAAAAAAGAAAAGCAAAACAAATGCGAGCATCGAAAAAACCGGTGTATAGAGATGCATTTAATTTTAATACTGAAGAAAAAAAAGTATCAAAAGAAATGTTTTTAGTAAAAGCATATTTAGCAATTTTTATAATAGCGTTGTTTTTGATAATTGCACTTTTTCTGTTCAAGAAATATTTTCATAAAACAAAAAAGACAATAGTTGATATTAAAGATAAATATGTGTTTGTTCGTCAGATAGGCGAAGGTGGAATGGGTTTTGTTTACGAAGGACGCGATAAAACATTAAATAGAAAAGTGGCAATCAAAAAAGTTAAGCCAGAGCTTTTGAAAAGCAAATATATAAGAGAAAAATTTTTAGCCGAAGCCCGAATGGTAGCATTATTAAGGCATCCATGTATTGTTGAAATATATACGGTTATAGAAACCGATGAAGGACTTTATTTAGTGTTTGAATATGTGGAGGGTCAGACTCTTGAAACTCGGCTCGATATAGATGGCTATATAAATGTGGAAGAGGCAAAATGGATATTCAAATCTGTTTGCAAAGCATTGCATTATGCACATTCTCAAGATATTATACATTGTGATTTGAAACCGTCTAATATAATGATAACCGATGACAAAGAAGTCAAAGTGATGGATTTTGGAGTAGCAAAAAAACTAGATGGCAATATGACTGCTAGAACAATCGCAGGTACGCCAGTTTATATGGCACCAGAACAGAATAAAGGATTTGTGAAAAAACAATCTGACATATATTCATTAGGTGTCTGTTTATATGAAGCACTGACCGGACAGGTTCCTTGGAACGTTGAAGGTTTTGATCTGCATAAGAGAACCGCAGTTCCGGCATCTCAACTAGTGCCTTCAATACCGCCAAAAATAGATGAGATAATATTAAAATGTTTGAAAGAAGATCCCTCTGAAAGGATACAATCGGTTAAAGAGTTTTGGGATATGTTAGAAAATATTTAATTTTTATTTTGTTTTTTCTAGAAATTTTTCTTACCAATTTCTATACTTCCAATAGTTAATCATTAGCCATACAGAAATAACGGCAAGCCCCATAATCATCCAAAACGCACTCGGATGATGTTGCATCGGTATCGCAACATTCACAGAAAATGCAGATACAACAAATGTTGGCACCATAATCCAAATAGTTATCGTATTTAGATGTTTTATAAGTAAATTCAAGTTGTTACTTACGATAGACGCACGTGCAGTTATAAGAGAAGTCAAAATGTTTGAATATATTTCTGCTTGTTTTCTACACTGATTGTTTTCGACGATAATATCTTCCAAAATTTCTTTATCTTCTTCGTCAAAACCAATTTTTTTTGAAGAGTTTTTTACTTTTTCAAAAACAAAACCATTAGAATTTATTGCATTTACATAATAGACTAAACTTTTTTCAAGACTAAACAAATTGTATAGATATTTATTGTTTACTGACTCAGTAATCTTTTGTTCAATTTCTTCAGAGATCATGTTTATAACTTTCAAATGTTCGATATAATGAGAAATTGAATTATAGATTATTTTAATAAACACGTCGCGAATATCATCTATTTTTCTGAACCTTTTACCGACAAAAAGCGGGATATCTTCGGATATCACAAGAACAAGTTTGTCTTCAAACAAGAATAATCCCATAGAAGCTACTTTGAATAAAAGTTGATCTTTGCCAGAATAGTTGCGAGGTCTTTTTAGAATTAAAGCAGTGTGTTTTGGTTCAAATTCTAGACGAGAAAGTTCTTCCGGGTCCAATGCAGACAAGAGTGTGTGTTCGTCAATTTCAAGATTTTCGGTTAAGAATTTTTTCTCATCTTCTGATGGATTTATAAACAGCAAAACCTGTCCATCTTTTTGTTCAGACTGCTTCAAAACATTATTTTCTATGTTGTAAGTTTTTTTCATTTGATTTCATTTTTTAAATATTTATTTGTTTCTTTGAATACGATTTTTCTCAACATTAACACACCGATTATGTTTGGTATTGCCATAAAAACAAGTGCTGTATCTGCAAGTTGCCAAACAAGTTTTGCACTTAATATTGATCCAATCATGATTGTTAAAATAAATAGCCAACGATATATTTTTATAGATTTATGTCCTTCCAAATATTCTATTACCTTTTCGCCGAAGTAACACCAGCCGATGAGCGTGGTGAAACAAAAGAATATTAATGATAAAGTGAGTATTAGTGGTCCAATTTTACCAAGAGTATTAAATGCATTATGTACAAGATCTGCACCGAAAAGCCCAGAATTTAAATCGCCGGCTGTTAAAATTATTAATGCTGTTGTACTACAAACAACAATTGTATCCCAAAATACGGATGTGGAAGTGATAAGCCCCTGTCTTACGCTATTATGTGTTTTTGCGGCAGCAGAAACTATTGCGGCACTACCAAGACCGGATTCATTAGAAAACAATCCTCTGGCTATACCGTACCGTAAAGCTTCTTTTATGGTGATACCTATTGCACCACCGGCAGCAGCCTTAAAAGTAAAAGCATTTTTGAAAATATCAACAAAAACGGCAGGTATTTGGACATAGTTTAATCCTATTATAACAAGTCCAGCTAAAACGTAAATGATACCCATCACTGGTAAAATGTATTCACATGCTCTTGTTATTGATTTTATACCTCCGATAATTACAAAAGCTACTACTGAAGTTAAAATTATTCCACTTATCCAAGGTTCGACGTGGTATGCACTTTTGATAAGTTCTGTTATAGAATTGGATTGAACCATATTTCCCATCATAAAAGCAGAGAGTAAGGTTCCTATTGAAAACACGATTGCAAGCCATTTTTTCTTGAGTCCTTTTTCAAGCACATACATAGGACCACCGACGTATTCGCCACTTTCCCTATGTTCTCTATAGACAACAGCTAACACGCTTTCTGCGTATTTGGTAGATATGCCTAGTACACTTGAAATTAGCATCCAAAAGATAGCACCAGATCCACCACTAGAAATAGCTGTTGCGACACCGATAATATTACCTGTTCCGATAGCTGCTGCGGTGGACACGGCTAAAGCACCGAATCCTGAAATAGTACCTTTAGCTTTATCGGGTGTGACGGATAGTTTTATTGCTTTGAAAGTATGTTTTTGTATGAATTTAAGTTTTATAGTTAGGTATATGTGAGTTCCTACGAGGAGTGTTATCATTGGGACACCCCAGATAAAACCATTAATTTTTTCTATATAAGTTGTTAGTAGTTCCACACGCTATACTTCCTTTAATTGTTTTATGGGATAACCATATCCAAAACATCAGGTCCATTAGATATTAACGCAATCTTTGGATTTGGATATATTGCTTCCAATTCTTTCATCTTTTCTAAAAATGCTTTTGCATCTCCACTGAATTCCGAAACATTTTTAATTGTTCCAGCGTCGTTGCCTTCGAATAAATCGATATGTGTGATAGCGATTTTTGTTGCTGAATTTATCATCACAGCTCGTTTTGCCATTTCCATTTCAAACCTACCGATACGTCGCAATCTTTTGCTCACGGTTCCAACTTCATGACCTTTTGTTCGATATCTTTCCAACTCTTTTTCATCGGTAATTTCATGTTCGAGCGGTCCGGGACCAACTCGTGAAACATAGGGTTTGAAAATCAAGAAAACGTCATTCACATATTTCGGACCAACTCCAGCTTCGCCCAAAAATGTTGAGGCAGTTGAATCGCGAGTTGTCACAAATGGATATTCGCCATGAAGTAGCGAAAGTTTCATACCTTGAGTTCCCTCAATCAAAACTTTTTCACCTTTTGCGGTGGCTTTGTTTAGAACTTCATAAACATCTTGGACATACGGAGCAAGCAATGGTTCATCTTTTGCGAATTTTATTTTTCTTCTTTCGATTCTTTCTTTAATCGCTTGACCCAACCCAGTTCCGACACTACCAATGTTTTGCATAAAATGCGGATCTTCTTTTTCGGCTTTAGTTTGTCTTTCGTCGATTAAAACTACATTTGGATCTATTATAAGTCGATTTTCAACACCGGTTTTTTTCATTTCCTCTAAAAGCCATTCGGTTTTGGTGTAAGCACCTGCACCAAGCACACATTTTGTTTTGGGGTTCACAAATCCAGAGGGGATATTTTTTAGAGCATATTTTACACCATCGATTACAACGGTATGTCCTGCGTTTGGTCCGCCGATTCTTACGCTGTAAGCATAATTTCCTGTGTAGGATAAGTACGAGGCTATTTTGCCCTTGCCTTCATCACCGGCCTGACCACCACAAACAATATCTATCATTTTTTTACTTCTCCTTTTGTGTTTTTTCTTTGTTCTTTTGAACCTTAACTACCGCTACTCCTTCGGAGTATTCGCTAATGTAGTCTGCGGTTCAAAACGCCTCGAAAAAACACAAAATGCTCGTAAAAAATTACAAGCGTTGTTTTTAAAATTTTTATTTTTTTCTAGCTAATTGTTCAGAAATTCCTGTGTAGTTTTTGAAGCTCAAATTTTTGAGCTTCTTTTTTATCTCTGGTTTTACATCAAGTTTTTCTATAAAATTATCCAAATCTGCGTAAGTTAAAGTTTTACCCCGTGTTAAACCTTTCAATAATTCATAAGGATTTTTTACGCCAGCTTGTCTTAATAAAGTTTGTATTCCTTCAGCCAAAACTTCAGGGTGTGCGTTCAAATATTCATTGATTTTTTTCTTGTTAATTTCTAATTTTTTTAACCCTTTTAATATCGATTTATAAGCCACTAGACTATATCCAAAACTTGTTGCAATATTGCGTTGTGTCGTCGAATCAGACAAATCTCTTTGTAGACGAGAAATTGGTAATTTGTTAGCGAAAAATCCGAACATAGCATTTGCTAGCCCAAGATTTCCTTCTGCGTTTTCGAAATCTATCGGATTAACTTTTTGTGGCATTGTCGAACTGCCAATTTCACCCTTGATAGTTTTTTGAGTTATCCAATCATCGCTAATGTATCGCCAAATATCTTGCGAAAAATCAATAAGGATATTGTTTGCTCGGTTTATTATATGGAATGTTTCAGCGAAAGTGTCATGCGGATCGATTTGGGTAGAAACCTCGTTCAAATATATTTTGATTTTTCGCTGTTTATTAAATGAATTTATAAATTTTTTACTAAAACTTTGCCAGTTGATATTTGGATATGCAAAACAATGTGCATTATAGCTTCCAACTGCTCCGCTAAATTTTGCGGATAGTTTTTGTTTTTCAAGTTGCTCGACTTGTTTTTTTAATCTGTGATAAAAAACTCTGATTTCTTTTCCGAAAGTTGTTGGCACTGCTGGTTGTCCGTGAGTTCTTGCGAGCATTGTGTAGTCGGCGTATTTTTTAGACATTGTGTCTAAAACTTTTAGGATATTTTTTAATGATGGTAAAATTGCTTTTTCCAATCCATTGCTTAACATTAGAGCATAAGAAACGCTATTTATATCCTCGGAGGTTAATGCAAAATGGATAAAATTCAATCGATTTTTTAATGATGTGTTCTTGAATTTTTTTGCGATAAAATATTCAATCGCTTTGACATCATGATTTGTCGTTTTTTCTATATCTAAAATATCCTGTAAATCTTTTTTTGAAAGCGGTAAGATATTTTGAATAATCTTTTTTTCTTTAGCATTCAATTTGAATTCTTTTAGATTTAATGTTGAAAGTGCCAAAAGATATTCGGTTTCTACTAGGATTCTGGTTGCAGATAAGCTTGCTTCGTCCATCACACAACAAAGCTCTTTGATTTTATTATTGTATCTACCATCAAG
>CAYPLD010000024.1:7554-10526 GCA_964411485.1 uncultured Elusimicrobiaceae bacterium
GATAGTTTAATCCCGTCGGTTGTGCGGATATCAACTATTTTTTGACCACCCAATTGGATACCATTAAATATGGAAGCGTCTATTTGTTTAATTTTTTCTTTTTCGGCTGGAGTTATTGGAATATCGACTCTCTTATAGCTTGGATTTGCGAACGTTTTTGTGATTTCAAGATAAATTTCAGAAATATCTTGACCAGTTTCTGCCATAATTTCGGCGAGCAAGAAAACTGCAAGTATGCCGTCCTTATCTGTTGTCCAGCCATAGACATTCACACCAGCACTTTCCTCGCAACCCATCACAAGTTTGTTGTTTTGCAAATCTTCGGCAAAAAATTTGAACCCAACATTAGTTTCTTTTATAGGTACTTTATGTTTTTCAGCGATTTTATCGAGCAAATGCGTTGTTGCGATTGTTCTTGCAACTTTCACACCGGACGGAAACTTTTTTGTTGTTAGCAAATAGTTTAGGATTACGCATAGTGCATGATTTGGATTTATAAGTCCGCCGTATTTTGTGGCACAGCCAAATCTATCGGCGTCGGGATCGCAAGCACCGGCAAAATCGTATTTACCGGTTTTGACGATATCTATGAGCGGTTTCATGGGGTATATCGATGACGGATCCATTCGAGTTTTGCCATCGTGATCCAAGGGTACATTTGCAAAAGCAGGGTCGATTGTTTTGTCGAAAATGTCGACGTTGTCTAATTTATAAAATTCTTTTATTTTTTCAAAATATGCAAGTGCCGTTCCGCCCATCGGATGTAATGCGATTTTTTTTGGCGATTGTTTTATTTTCTTAAAATCAATAACATCGCCAAGTGCTTTGACATAATTTTCTGATACTCCAATTTCTTTTATCAGATTTTTGTTTGAGGTTATCTCTTTTGGATTTTTGATAAATTCATTAGCATATTGTTCTAACTTTTTTGTTATATTCGCCGTTGCTGGACCACCATTTGATGGATTATATTTTAGCCCCATATCTTCTGGTGGATTATGGCTTGCCGTAGCATTTAGTCCAGCAACGGCGGACTTGTTTTTCAAAATTTCAAAAGCGAAAACAGGGGTTGGAGTTGGAGTGTTGCATAGTAATACAGGTATATTTTCTGATGTTAAAACATCGGCACAAGTTTGAGCGATTTTGTCTGATAAAATTCTAGTATCACCACCGACCATAATAGTACCTTGAATATTGTTCTCTTTGTGGTATTTTGCGACTGCAAAAGCGATGGCTTTTACGTGGATATCACAAAATCCCTCACCGAGTTTTCCACGATGTCCGGATGTGCCAAATTTTACAGGTGAAATTTCGGTTTTTGGATTGTAAAAAGCATCTATTAATTTGTCAAAATTAATTTTCGTTTTTGATAGTTTTCCCGCCAGTTCATGCACCATTTCGAACTCCTAAATTTGATATACTTGTATATATAGAGTATATAAAAATGTTGACACAAACACTAATCAAACAAATAGCAGAAAAATTTGATAAAAATTGTCTTTTGAACCAATCATTAGCCGAACATACGACATATAAGACTGGTGGAAAGGCAGATGCTTTTGTTATGCCAGAAAACACGCAGGATTTGGCGTGGATTTTGAAGTTTTGTAAAAAAAATAAAATAGATTTTTTTGTTTTGGGTTTTGGTTCGAATGTTTTAATATCTGATAAAGGTTTTAGAGGTGTTGTTATTTGCACAAAAAATTTATCAGGTATAGAAGTTCAAAACAAAAAAATCTCTTGCAAAGCTGGTACAAATTGGGATGATTTTGTCGATGCTACCTGCGAAAATGGATTTTATGGAGTGGAAGAATTGTCGGGGATACCCGGTACTGTTGGCGGTGCTATTTCTATGAACGCAGGTGCATTTTCGCAGGACACATTCAACACGCTCGAAAGTTTTGAAACGATAGATTTTGATGGCAATAAAAAAACTTTTTATAAAAAAGATTTGAAGTTCGGATATCGAAAAGTTGAAGGTATAGACAAACAAATAATTATATCAGCGACCTTTAAGTTTGAGCTAGCAGAAAGACAACAACTTGAAAAAATCCGAAACGAAGTTTTGCAAAGACGAGAAAATGGTCAGCCATTAAACTATCCATCAGCGGGTAGTGTTTTCAAGCGTCCAAAAAATGGTTTCGCATCGCAGATAATTGACGAAACTGGATTGAAAGGTTTAAGTGTCGGCGATGCAGAGGTATCAAAAAAACATGCTGGATTTATTATTAATAAAGGTAAAGCAAAATCGCAAGATATTTTTAATTTAATACAAAAAATAGAGCAAAAAGTTTTAGCTGAAAAAGGCATAAAACTTGAGCTCGAACAAAAAATAATAGGAGAGTTCTAGTATGCACGAGTGGGCGTTAGCTGATGCGGTCTGTAAAAGTTCAGACAACATTGCGAAAGAAAAAAAACTTAAACAAATCGACGAAATCAGCGTCGTACTTGGACAAGTTCAAAATATAAAACCAAAAGTTTTCGATAGAATTTTTGAGGAAGTAAAACTTCAATACACCTTTACAAAATCGGCAAAACTAACAACCGAAATTGAAACAGCAGAATTGCAATGCAATAAGTGTAATAACATTTTTGGCATTGAGGATAGAACAAATTTTGAACATCAAACATCGGAAGATATGCATTTTATCCCCGAAACAGCAAGATTGTTTCTAAAATGTGATAAATGTAAAAGTTCAGATTTTCATATTACAAAAGGTCGTGGATTGTACATAAAGGAGATTAGAGGTGAAACAATTTAGCATAGTAGTGCCGAAGGCACGAGTTCAAGTTTGCACAAAAAATAGGTGCGAGAAAAATGGGGAAACAATATGAAACTAGATCCACGGATTAGTATAATCGAAACTCGACTTTCAAAAATCAAAAAAGTTATTGCTGTTTCGGGATTCAAAGGCGGAGTTGGAAAAAGTTCAATCGCTTGTGTTTTGAGTTTATTGTTAGCAAAACAAGGG
>CAYPLD010000024.1:10626-12894 GCA_964411485.1 uncultured Elusimicrobiaceae bacterium
TGAAGCATCAATAGGCGATGTCGACAAATTATTAGAAACAGATTTTGCGAAATCGCTAAAACAAATTGACGGGTTTAAGTAAAATAAGATAAAATATATATGTTGGCTATTTATAGCTGACTACCTTTTAGAAACATTTTCGAGATTTTTCGAAGTTTGAGTGAGGGAAGTGTACATTCAGCGAATACTGCGAAGCAGTAGCGGTACTCGACCGAACGAAAACAAAGAAAAAGCCGAAAAGGTTGCAAAAAGGGGGTGTGGTGTAGCTGGTTAACACGCAGCCCTGTCAAGGCTGAGATCGCGGGTTCAAATCCCGTCACTCCCGTTTCTTTACTTCGTCTTTTGAGCGATTTTGTGTTTTTCTGCTCCCTCAACTAGGGGTGCTCGCATACGCTCGCCGTTTCCGCCTAGTCCATAGTCGCAGAGAAAACCCAAACTCATCTCAAAATACTCGTAAATAAACTCTGCGGTCCAAAACGCCTCGAAAAATGGGAAAATAGATACAAAAGAAATACTAGAAGTTGCGGACTAAAATCTTCGTGAGTGACTAATTCGTAAACCCTTTTTATATTTAATATACTATACATATGACTAGTAAAAAATTCAAGATAGAAATAGCTCAACATGGTTGTTTCTGCCCCGGTGTGCAAAGTGCTATTGATATTGTCCTCAAATTACAAAAAAAAGGGAAAAGACCTATCTATACAATCGGTCCATTAATCCACAATAAACATGTCACCGACGAACTCGAAAAAAACGGCATACATACAATAAACAATCTTGATGAAGTCAAAGACAGACAAGCTGTATTGGTTATTCGAGCCCATGGGGTGACACCTAAATATTTTGATCAAATAAAACAGACAGGCAAAGAGGTTGTTGATGCAACTTGTCCGCTGGTGAAAGTCGCTCAAAAAAAGATAGAACAATATGCAAAAAAAGGGTATAGTACGGTCATTGTCGGCGACGAAGGACATGCAGAAGTTATAGGACTTTTGGGATATGCAAAAAATAAAGGATATGTCGTTGCAAATCCGAAAGAAGCAAAAAAATTGTCTTTTTTCGACGAAGTAAATGTGGTATCTCAAACAACACAGAAAGAAGAAATTTTTAATAAAGTAGCAGAGATTATCAAAAACAATAGCAAAAAATGTATAATTTCCAATACGATTTGTCAGCCAACTAAAGAGCGTCAAAAAGAAACGGTCGCTTTTGCTAAAAAATCAGATTTAGTCATAGTTGTTGGTGGGAAACATAGTGCGAATACAGCACGTTTAGCAGACCTGTGTAAAGAATTAACGAAAAATGTTATACATATAGAATCGGCGAAAGAAATTTCAGAAAAAAAAGTTTTGCCATACGATAATATTTTCATAACAGCTGGCACCTCTACGCCACGTTGGTTAGTGGAAGAAGTGCGAGACAGGGTAAACTTTTTGAAGTCTAATAAGGAAAAAAGAAATGAAAGATAAACAAGAGTATATTTTTGGGATACATCCAGTACGTGAAGCGTTGAGAAGTCGAAAGAGATTTGTGTTTCAACTTTTTATCGAAAAAAAGGCAACACGACATAGACCTGTCGAAGAGATAATCCGACTGGCAAAAAGAAACAATGTGAAAATAGAAAGAATCGAACCGAAAATGATGGAAAAGCTCGCAAAAAAACAGAACCATCAGGGTGTGATAATTCGGGTAGAGAAAATCAGTTTGATGAAATTTAACGATGCGGTACAAGAATTAGAACAAAAAAAGAATCATCTTTGGCTGGCTGTTGACGAGATGACCGATCCACAAAATCTTGGTTCAATAATCAGATCGGCGGCATGTCTTGGTTTTGATGCGATAGTCTTACCTCAACGCAGAACGGTTGGATTAACTCCAGCTGTCTATAAAGCGGCTAGCGGTATGATAGATAAAATCAAAATAATAGAAGTAAACAATTTGAACTCTGTAATTTTGGATCTAAAAAAGCTCGGCTTTTATATTTACGGAGCTGATATGCAAGGCACACCAGCTATGAAAATGAAATACAGTATGCCGTGTATGTTAATAATAGGTTCAGAAGGGTTCGGTTTACGATACAAAACAAAAGAGCATTGTGATGGATTAATCAGCATTCCGCAAGTAGAGGGAACAGATAGCTTGAACGCTAGTTCGGCGGCATCTATCATAATGTACGATATCTATTCAAAAATCCAGCATAAAAAATAAGTGGATTTTACTTTTTCTAAATGATAGTATATAAATTATATTATTAATAAAATTTCT
>CAYPLD010000025.1:0-12702 GCA_964411485.1 uncultured Elusimicrobiaceae bacterium
TTTGACCGAAGAAGCAAGAAATGTTTTAGCAAGAAATGCGAACATTATTAAACTTAAAAAAGATACTGCTTCTGTAGTAAAGGTATATATTGAAGGACATTGTGACAATAGAGGTACAATTTCTTACAATATTGCATTAGGTCAAAAAAGAGCGACAGAAGTCAAAAATTACTACCTAAATTTAGGTGTAAAAATGCAAGAAATGGAACTTATATCTTATGGTGAGGAAAAACCAGTTTGTTCTAAAAACACCGACGCCTGTTGGTTCACAAATAGAAGGGCGGAAACAAAGTTAAGTTTAAGATAAATCAAACTTTAGAAATAAATCGAGGAGCTGGAGGGAACTTATGAGAAATATTAAAATAATATTCGCAGTTTTCTTTAGCTCCTTATTTTTAGGGTGTTTGACCACTACACAAAATGGTTCGGGTTCTAATACTCAAATGCAGGATATTAGTAGCAATATTTCTGTGATGCAACGAAATCAAGCCGAACTAAATGCAAAGATGAGTGATTTATCTTTAGATGTATCCGCAAGTAAAGAAAGTGTTACAGATTTGAAACAGGATATGAAAAATTTATCGGTTCAAATGGAAGATATTAAAGCGATACTTATTGCGAAACGTGGCGAAATGTTGCCGAGTGAAATTTATAAAGAAGCGTATACAAATTTTGTTAAAGGGAATTTTACACAAGCTAAAGAAGGGTTCACACTTTATATAGATAAGAATCCAAAAGGCGAGTTTCTCGAGGATAGTTATTATTATCGTGGTGATGCTTGTTATTCACTCAAAGAATATAAAAATGGTGCTGTATCTTATGCATTGATTTTGAAAAAGTTTCCAAAAAGCGAGAGAACACCAGCTACTAGATTAAAATATGCAAAAGCGATTTTAGAATTGGATAAAAAAGATGAATCGATAATGTATTTGAAATCCATCGTACAAGATTTTCCTAAATCTCCGGAAAGTAAAAAAGCTGAAGAGTTGTTAAGCACTTTACAACCTGCAACAATATAATGAAAAAAATTATAATTCCAATAATTTGTTTTTTAGTTTTAAGCACAATTTTGAGTGCGAAGTCTGATGTTTTTATCGGATTAAATACTAGCGATGCAAGTTTAGAAAAACTTAATATGGTTATCACTGGTTTTAAGGATGAGAAGAAAGTATCGAAAGAAACTACTGCACAGGTTCAAGAAATTATTAGAGCTGATATGTTGTTTAGCAGATATTTTGAAATAAATAAAGCTTCGAACAAAAAAATAAAACGAAGTAAAACAATAGATATGCTTAAAAAATTTCATGAAGCTGGTTCGCAATATACATTGTTAGTTTTCACAGAATCTTCAGGTAGAAGTTTGTTGATATATGCTTATCTTTACGAGAATACAACGCAAAAAACTTTATTTGCGAGGAGATATAAATCAAAATTAAATTCACTTAGAAAAGCGTCGCATATGGTCGCAGACGATGTGCTAGAAATTTTGACTGGTAAAAAAGGTATCGCAACAACTAGAATAGTTTTTGCAAATGACACAACTGGCAATAAAGAAATTTATATTGTCGATTATGACGGAAAAAATTTAACGCGATTAACTTCGGATAAAAACATTGCATTACTTCCACGTTGGTCTTATGACAGCAGAAAAATTTATTACACAACTTATAGATATGGTAATCCCGATATTTTTGTCGTTGATTTAGTTCTTCGAAAAATTGCACCAATTTCTATGTTTTCTGGTTTGAATTTGATAGGTGGTGTTTCATCTGACGACAAAAATATCGTGATGACATTATCAAAAGGTGGGGGAAACACTGACATTTACACGTTAGATTTGGATAGCAAGAATGTGAAACGTTTGACATCGGATTATTATGTAAACGGGTCGCCGAGTTTTTCACCTGACGGAAAATTTATCACATATGTATCGAACAGGGCGGGTAATCCGCAGATTTATATAATGGAAATCGCTACTGGCGTGACGCGAAAGTTGACTAATATGAACTGGGCGGATAGTCCACAATGGTCGCCGAGCGGAGAATGGATAGTTTTCGCTGGGCGATATAATAAATTACATCCGATAGATATATTTTTAGTTGACATCACTGGCACGAGGATTGTTAGATTGACGAGCGATGAAGGTTCAAACGAAGATCCGACATGGTCACGGGACGGACGGTTCATAGCATTTAGCACGACTCGGGACGGCAAGCGACAATTATATGTGATGGACGCCGACGGCAGTGCCCCACATCTTATCGCTGATTTAAATGGTAATACTTTTACTCCTGACTGGTCGCATTAATTTTATTTTTCTATTAAATAACCCCCAACTCTCTCCCCTTAAAAGCGGAGAGGGAGCAAAACAAAAAAATATATAAAAAAATTCCTCTCCCTAAAATATAGGGAGAGGATTAAGGTGAGGGTAAATGTTTCCTTTAATTATAAAATTAAGTTGTGTTTTTTAATGCTTATCAATTTGTTCCGCTGATTTATTTTTCTGCTCAACCTTTTTTATATTCTTTTGGATATCCTCTTGTGCAGTTGTCAAAGTTTCAAGCTCGCCTACCAAACTCGCAATCGCTGGCTGAAGCTTGTTGATATACTCTTCTTCAAAACTCGAAACCCGTTTTTCTATATCAGAAATATTCTTGAGAAAATCTTTATCACTTTTCTCTTGTTGCCGTTTATTTTCTTCAAGCAGATGCGTGAATGTTTTGAATTTTTCTTTAATTTCTTTAAGTTCAGCAATTTCCACATTTGGTGTTGCTGGTTGTGAATGTTTCATCTGAAAATTGAAATTATCACTGGTATTATCAAACAGATCTCTATACCGAGCTATAAAATAGAATAGCATGATAAAACAAACAAAGAAACCTATCAGCCCTATATACATTATATTTATGTCCATGATGAGATAATAACAAATTATATGACTATTGTCTAACTATTCTATATTTAATAAAATATATACATAGAGCCCTTTTGGGGTCTTACGGATTTTATTGTATTAAACAGGGAGTATAGATTTTATGAATAATAAGAATTTAGAACCGATAGCAATAATAGGTATAGGGGCGATAATGCCGGGGGCATTAAATAAACAAGAATTTTGGCAAAATATAACTTCAGGTAAAAGTTCGATAATAGAAGTACCTAAAACTCACTGGGATCCAGCACTTTTCTATGATCCAGATCCAAAAGCGAAAGATAAAACCTATTCTAAAATAGGTGGATTTATTCAAGGTTTCAAATTTGACTCATTAAAATACAGAATACCACCACAAATCGCAAAACAGATGGATACAGTCCAGCAGTTAGCAGTGGAAACATCAATGATGGCTCTCGCCGACGCTGGTTATGATAAAAAAGAATTTGACAGAACACGAACTGCCGTAATCATCGGTAATGCGATGGGTGGTATGAAACAGGAATATTCTAATACTAGAATCAACCGAGCTTTGTATTACGATATGATAAAAAAGACAGCAAGTTTTTCCAAATTAGATAAAGCTACCCAAGATGCAATCATAAACGAAACAGAAATAAAAGTTGATGAAGTTTTTCAACCAATCACCGAGGATACAATGCCGGGTGAATTATCAAATGTAATCGCAGGTAGAGTAGCCAATGTTTTGAATGTGAATGGTACAAATTTCGCTGTTGATGCCGCATGTGCGACATCAATTGCGGCAGCAGATCAGGCAATCAATGGTTTGAGAATGGGTAATTACGATATGGCAATATGTGGCGGAGTAGATCAAATGATGAGTGCTGCCGCGTTCATAAAATTTTCAAAAATAGGTGCATTATCGCCGGACGGGTCTTATGCTTTTGATGCCAGAGCAAACGGATTTGTGATGGCAGAGGGTGCAGGTATGATGATTTTGAAAAGATTATCCGATGCACAGCGAGATGGCGACAATATATATTGTACGATTCGAGCAATCGGAGCAAGTAGTGACGGAAAAGGGAAGGGAATAACAGCTCCAAATCCGAAAGGTCAACGACTTGCGGTTGAAAAATGTTTTGAACAATTAGATTATAAGCCAAATGATATTCAATTAGTAGAAGCACATGGTACAGCAACAAAAGTTGGTGATAAAGTAGAGGTTGATGCACTAAACGAAACCTTTGGGAAAGAGGCAAAACCATCTAGTATTTGGTTAGGTTCTGTGAAATCTCAAATCGGACACGCAAAAGCGGCAGCTGGAGTTGCAGCTATGATAAAAGTAGCATTAGCTATCAAAGAAAAGACTTTACCACCGTCGATAAATTTTGAAACGCCAAACCCAAATGTGGATTGGTCAACGACACCATTTAAGGTTATAACAAAAGCACAACCGTGGGAAACTGGCGATAAATTGCGAAGAGGGAACATATCCTCATTTGGGTTTGGCGGAACAAACTTCCACGCTGCACTTGAAGAATATAATCCGAATTCTAAACCAGTAAAAGTTGCAAATCATAGTATTAAAAAGGAAACAAATATGCAGGATATAAACTTAAAAGTAGAAGGCGAGAAGTTGCAAGGTGATTTTTTAGTATTTTCAGCAGATACAAAAGAGGAATTGAATAAAGAGTTAGAAATGTTTGCAACAAACATACCAGATGACGATAAATTTTTACCGAAATTATCTTATCACAATCACATACAACCAAAAAAAGCATTTGCGGTCGCAATAGTTGCGGAAAACACAAAAAAATTAAAAGAAAAAATAGAATTTTTCGTAAAAACAGCGAACTCAAAAGATATTTGGGGTGAACAAATATTACATTTCAAATTGAAAGGAATATATCCGTTCAAAGCAAATTCACACAAACCAAAAGTAGGGTTTATATTCCCTGGACAAGGTTCACAATACGTGGATATGATGAAAGATTTAGCAAGCAAATATAAAGTAGTTCAAGACACTTTTGATGAAGCTGATAAAATTCTAAAAAGTTTAATTAATACAACTTTGACAGAAGTTATATGGTCATTACCGGGCGAAGGTAAAGAGAAATTAGAAGAACGAGAAAATGCGATAAAACAAACTCAAATGACCCAACCAGCAGTATTAACAGCTGATGTTGCGATGATGCGACTTCTATCAAGTTTTGGAATCAAACCGGATTTAGTTATTGGACATTCGCTTGGCGAATACGCAGCATGTGTGGCAGCGGGAGTTTTGGATTTTCCAAACGGATTAAAAGCTGTAACAACTCGTGCAAAGGCGATGACAAATATTAAAGTAGACGATCCGGGAAAAATGGCATCTATTGGCACACATTGGGAAAAAGTCGTACCCGAACTAGAAAAAATTCCGGGCTATGTTATAGTCGCAAATAAAAACTGCCCAATCCAAACTGTTATCGCTGGTGAAAAAGAACCCGTCGATAAAGCAGTAGAAATTTTCACAAAAAAAGGTATACAAAGTGTGATTATTCCCGTATCTCATGCATTTCATAGTGAAGTTGTGAAGCCGGCAAGCCCAGCTTATAGAGAATTTTTAGATACATTAGAAATAGGTATTCCAAATATACCTATCACTTCTAATATTGATGCACAACCATATCCAACAGAGCCAGAAGCCGTTAAAGATGTAATGGTACGACAATTAATCAGCTCTGTTGAATGGATGAAACAATTAGAAGATATGTATGCTAGAGGTGTAAGATTATTTGTAGAGTGTGGACCAAAAAGAGTTATGTCAGCACTTGCTACAAGTACGTTAAGTGATAAAAAAGATATAAGGGTATTGAGTTCGAATCATCCGAAAAAAGGTGGAATAGTCGAGCTTAACGATTTGTTTGCAAATTTAACAGCTGCAGGTATCGAGGTAGATTGGTCAAAAACGGATATAAATTCTACTGATAGTATGCATAATCCTGCATTTAGAAAATGGGTAGTAGGTGAACCTGTAAAAGCTAGTGTGGAAGAACAACCAATGAAAAGTGAAAGTATTGTAATTAGTGGTATAGCTGCCGGAACTCCAGGTAGTTGGGATAAAGTTTTTAGAGAAGGAAATTTAGACGAAATTTTACAAGGTAAAAATTTGATTGAACCAATATCAAAAGAAAAACAACAAAAACAAATCGATAAAAATATCGAATATATTGTTAAATCGAAAGTTGGAAATCATCGAATTGAAAAATTGACAAGCGTAGAGCAAGCGATAAAACTTGCAGGTCAGGGTGGTGCATTTGATTTAGTAAAAGAATTTGGTCTACCAGAAAGATGGGAACAATCAATGGATAACACTTTCAAACTTGCAATCGGTGCAGGTATTTTGGCGTTGAAAAATGCTGGTATCCCGTTAGTTGCATATTATAAACCGACATCAACCGGTAGTTATCTACCTGATGGTTTTGGTTTACCTCCGTCGATGATTGACGATACAGGTGTGATTTTCACAACAGCGTTCCCTTGTATTGATAGTATTGTCAAAGAAGTGAGCGAGGTTTTGACTTATCAATTGGGAACAAAGAATAAAGAGGAAATTTATAATTTCTATACAAAAATAATAGACAAGATTCCTTCAGAGGAACATAAAAAAGAAGTGAATTTATGGTTCGCGGAAAATTTCGCTAAACAATCAGATTCAAGTCCAAGAGTTTTCGCACAAGACTTTTTAGTCAAAGTAATTCCGATAGCACATAGTCATTTCTGTCAGTGGATAAGAGCAAAAGGACCGGCAACAAGTTTGAGCGGTGCATGTAGTTCGACAGCACAAGCAATCAGCATTGCAGAAGATTGGATAAAAGTCGGCAGAGCAAAAAGAGTAATAATAATCGGTGCAGACGATATTTCAAACGATACATTACAAGAATGGTTAATGGCTGGCTTTTTATCTAGTGGTGCGGCGACGAGGAAAGGAGAAATTTCAGAAGCGGCATTACCATTTGATAAACGAAGAAATGGAATGATAATCGGTATGGGTGCAGTTGGTTTAGTTGTAGAAAAAGAGAGTGGTACTAACGAAAGAGGAATGAAACCGCTTGTCAAATTATTGGGTACAGAAATTGTGAATAGTGCGTTCCACCCAACAAGACTAGACATTAATCATGTATCGCAAGTGATGGATAGATTGATGAGTCGAACAGAAAATAAATATGGATTAAATAGAGCTGATATGGCGAAAGAGATGGTATTTATTTCGCATGAAACATATACACCTGCACGAGGTGGTAGTGCATCGGCTGAAGTTAATGCATTGAAAACAACTTTTAAGGATAATGTCAAAGATGTGATTGTAAGTAATGTTAAAGGTTTCACTGGACATACTATGGGTGCGGGATTAGAAGATGTTATCGCCGTACATTGCTTGAATACAGGACAAATTCCACCGATTGCGAATTATAAAGAACCAGATTCTGAACTTGCTGGAATAAATTTGAGTAAAGGTGGAAATTACGATTTCAAATACGCATTGCGACTTGCTGCCGGTTTCGGATCGCAACTTGCGATGACTCTTACGGAAAGAATGTATAAAAAAGGTGAACCAAGAATTTTTGATGAAGCTAAACATAAAAATTGGTTGATTCAAATTTCTGGTCAACAAAATCCAGAACTTGAAGTAGTACAAAATACTTTAAGAGTTAAGGACGATTTCAAAGCTGGCACAAAACCAAGTGTTGTAATGATAGGTGCACAAGCATTTGTCGATAAGGCGAATGTCGGTATGGAAAAACCAGTTGTTCCAGTTGCAGAAAAACCTGCACCTACACCAGTTGAAACAAAACCTACACCTACACCAGTTGAAACAAAACCTACACCTGCAAAAGATGTGGCCACCCCAACACCAGTGGCTAGCCCTTCGACAATGAGTGAGGAAGAAATCACAAAGAAAGTAGTCGGTATGATAGCAGAAAAGACTGGCTATCCAGAGGATATGCTCGAAATAGATTTAGATATGGAAGCTGATTTGGGAATTGATACCGTCAAACAAGCAGAATTATTTGCAACGATGAGAGATAGTTATGGTATTAATAGAGAAGACGGATTACAACTCAAAGATTATCCAACAATCAGACATTGTGTTAAATTTGTGATGGATAATATCGGTGGTGCGACAGCTCCAAGTTCAGAACCCCAAGCCACAACTTCGTCGGTTCAAAAAACCGAACCTCCAGTTCAGCAACCAGAAGTTGAAGTAAAGCCAGAGCCAGCTCCAATTCCGTCGGTTCAAAAATCTGAACCATCAGTAGAACAGCCGTCAGCACAACCGACGGTAACTCCAGAGCCAACGTCAAAAGTTAAAACCTCTCAACCTGTAGCCACTCCGAGCCCAACTCCACAAACTCCATCTGTGGCCACCCCAACACCAGTGGCTAGCCCTTCGACAATAGGTGAGGAAGAAATCACAAAGAAAGTAGTCGGTATGATAGCAGAAAAGACTGGTTATCCAGAGGATATGCTCGAAATAGATTTAGATATGGAAGCTGATCTCGGTATTGATACTGTGAAACAAGCTGAATTATTCGCAACAATGCGAGATAGTTATGGTATTAATAGAGAGGACGGATTGCAGTTGAAGGATTATCCAACAATAAGACATTGCGTAAAATTTGTAATGGATAATATTGGTGGTGCGACAGCTTCAAGTTCAGAACCCCAAGCCACAACTTCGTCGGTTCAAAAAACCGAACCTCCAGTTCAGCAACCAGAAGTTGAAGTAAAGCCAGAGCCAGCTCCAATTCCGTCGGTTCAAAAATCTGAACCATCAGTAGAACAGCCGTCAGCACAACCGACGGCAACTCCAGAACCAAAAGTTGTTGAAGCGAAACCAGAAGCAGTGGTAGAAAAAGAGGAAGATATAGAAGAGTATGTATCAAAAAAATTAAGATATGTTCCAACATTGGTCGATGCACCTTTGCAAGATAAAGCAGAACGAAAATTATCTACCGAAAGAGAAGTATTAATTTTCGGTGATAATATCGCAACAATAAAAGCACATGAACAAGAATTAAAGGATAGAAAGATTCCGTATCATGTATTTACGTCTTTGAAATCGAGAAGTAAAAATACGACAATAATCAACTGGAAAAATTTAGATGAAACAACTGCGATCTTACAAGAATACGCAAAAGAAAATCCAAATATGCAAGGGATAATCTATTTATTAGGTGCGAACATCAAGAAATTTGACAAAAAAGTTTCAGCACATGATGAACTTACCGAATATGTAATGCCATTGTTCTCAGCATGTAGAGTTTTCGAAAAAGATTTGAAAAATCGAGATGATGCTGATACATTTATAGCAGTCGCAACAAAAATCGATGGAGCTTTTGGATATTCTAACAGCGAAGAAGATTTTAATCCAACAGGTGGGGCACTTGTAGGTACGGCTCAATGTTTGAGAAAAGATATGTACGAACTAACAGGTTGTTTAACGAAAGCTATGGATTTTGAACCAGATGTACCAGTCCAACGAATGGCAAAAATGCTTATGGAAGAAGTTATCAACGGCGATATGCGTTTTATGATAGCAACTAAAGATGATAAACGTGGAACAATGTTCGCTATCCCTACAAAACTTAATAGAGATAAAAGACGGTTTGATTTGAAAGATAAAACAATAATCGTAACTGGTGGCGGTCGAGGATTAGGTGCGATGTTTGCTGGCAAAGCGGCAAAACAATATAAATCTAAAATAATAATATTGGATATTATTGATATGCCAGAAAAAGTATCAGTTTGGGCAGAAATGAATGATACAGAACTCGAAGCATTAAAAACTCAAATGTGGAACGAGATGAAAGCTGATACCACTAAAAAATCTACACCTTTGATGCTCAAAAAAGCGTTCGAAAAAGTTTTAGATGCTGTGAACTTGTATAAAAATATCAATAAACTTAAATCTTATGGAGCAGAAGTTGATTATTATTTCTGCGACGTATTAAATAGTAGTTTAGTGAAAGAAGTATTCACAAAAATCAAAACAAAACACGGCAAAGCAGATGTGATGGTACATTTTGCAGGGCTCGAAAAGAGTAAACTCGTAAACGAAAAAGATATTGATGAGTTTTACAGAATATTCGACATTAAAGCTACCGTTGCTAAAAATTTCTATGCGTCAAACATAATAAAAGATAGTGGTGCATGGGTGATGATATCCTCGATAGCTGGTAAGTTCGGCAATCTCGGACAAAGCGACTATGCGGCGGCAAGTGATTACATTTCTAAAATGGCGATACAGCTACATAGAAAAGGTATCAGAGCGTTTGCAATCGATATGAGTGCATTAGCAAATGTCGGAATGGGTGTTCGACCGGGTGTATTGGAATTTTTGAAATCGCAAGGTCTGGAATTTGTCCTACCGGAAGACGGCATGCAACTATTATTGGACGAACTTGTGTATGGAAAAGTACCTGAAATTGTGTTGACTTCAACATTAGGTAAATTGGATTGGGATAAACAGGTTCGAATCGATTACGACGAAGAAACCGAAGATGAAAACAAAAAAGAAAAACTGCAAAAGAATAAATTGTCTGAATCGGAAACAGAACCTTTGAAGGAAGTCGAAGAACCTGAAGTAAAATCTGAACCAGAAAAAACTCCGAAAAAAGAAGTTAAAGAAGAAAAAATTTCTTTAGACAAAGCAGAACATATGCTCGAAAATGTGATGGATTTTGAACAAGATAAAATGTTGGACGCAAAAAAGGAATTTAGTATTGAAGAAGATCCGTACTTAAAAGATCACGCTATCGACGGAACTCCGTATGTACCGGGTGTTATGGGTATAGAAACTTTTGTAGAGGTTGCTTCAAAAATGAAAGGTAAAAGACAAATGGGGATTGAAGATGTACATTTTCATTTACCGATAAAATTATTACGTGAACGACCACAAGAAGTTCGAATCAAAGCAGAAAATAAAGGTAAAACTACCGAGATGGAAATTGAATCCGACTTTATTAATAGTAAAGGTATCAAGATGGGTAATACCAGAAAACACTTTACTGCAAGGACTTTGAAAGACGCTAGCGGAAAATGGGGCGAAGTTGAAAAACCAAAAGTTTCGTTTAGTGATGAATTCAAATTTACAGCAAAAGATATTTATAAAATTTATTTCCACGGACCAAGTTTCCAAGTGCTTGAAGGTATCTTTAGTGTTGACGAAAAGTTGAGCTTGGGTGTTTTTAAAAAACCGACCGCACCGCTTTGGAGCGAGTCAAAACCATTGCTTGCATATCCGATGTTGATTGAAGCGGTTTTTCAAACTTGTGGGTTCAGAGATTTGCATATCGAAAACCGAATGACCTTGCCTGATAGTATCGGAAAAGTGATTGTTCATAAAACAGCTGTGTTGCCAGAAAAATTATTTACGATGGCGATTTATCGAGGTAAAAATATTGAGGGTAAGAGCATTTATGATGCTTATGCGTTTGATGAGTCAGGCGATGTGTGGCTCGAGATTGAAGACTATCACATGATCGGACAATAGTTTACGTCGTCTTTTGAGCGAGAATTTTGTCAAAGGCACCCTTAAATACTCGGGGGTAAACCCCACTCACGGTATTCTACGGGTGCCTTTTTCGCATTCTCATCTCAAAATACTTGTAAACTCTAATTTGTCATCTTGAGCGAAGTCGAAAGATCTTTTCTTTTTCTCCCTTTTGTAAAGGGAGTACCCGAACGGAAGTGAGGGGGAGGGATTTAATATTTCAAAATACTATAAAGCTTTAATAGTTGTATGAAACATTAAAACCCCCTTTAATTCCCCCTTTACGAAAGGGGGAAAGTAAAAGGGAAATTTATTTAATAAAATAATGTATAATTATGATATGGGAAATAACAAAGCTTTTACCACACACTCACACACACACACACACAACGCTGTGATTCTAAATTAAACTCTTTGTCATTGCGAGGAGCGGGGGGCGTCGAGGCTCTCGACCGACGTGGCAATCTCGGTTTTACATTAATTGAGTTGTTGGTTGTAGTGCTTATCATAGCAATACTTGCAGCAATCGCTTTACCAAAATATATGGTAACAAGAGATAGAGCTCATCTTTCAGGTTTAATGACAATCGGTAAAAATGTTAATGATGCTATGGACAGGGTTAGTCTCACATATGATACTAAAAGTTCTGATGGTTTAACTAGAATAGATATAAGTTTCAAAGAATATGATGGAACTGATTGCGATAGTGCTAGTTGTGAGATAAAAGTATCTGGAAAACGATATTTACTTATAGGTATGATAAACTGGAATGCATTGGGGAAAAATTATACTATATTTTATTCTTCTACTTCCAACACCAATGAATCTTTTGGAAGGTTTAATGTTGCTAATAAAACGTCAAAAGATGGAATGTGGGATGGGTATACATATAGACTTTATTGTTATGATGCTGGTAGTACAGGAGTCACGGTACTTAGAAGTAGATGTGTAAAGTTAGGTCAAAGTTTAGGAGCAGACAATAATGCGTGTGTAGATTCTGGTAATGCTTATTGTTATTTTAACTAACCAAATTTAGAAATTTAATATTAAAAAAGCGAGCTGTTAAGTTCGCTTTTTTTGTTGTAATTTTTTTCTCCCTGTCTGCTTCCAGTTTAGGGGAGTTTTAATAAAAAGAAGTTTACTCCCTCTCCGCTTTAGGCGAGTTTTAATAAGAAAAAGTTTACTCCCTCTCCGCTTTAGGCGAGTTTTAATAAGAAAAAGTTTACTCCCTCTCCGCTTTAGGCGAGTTTTAATAAGAAAAAGTTTACTCCCT
>CAYPLD010000026.1:0-6477 GCA_964411485.1 uncultured Elusimicrobiaceae bacterium
TTTGGTTCAAAATTGTATCGATAGCGATTGCCGTTTTACCAGTTTGTCTATCGCCGATAATTAAATCTCTTTGACCTCGTCCGATTGGGACCATAGCGTCTATCGCTTTTATACCAGTTTGAAGTGGCTGTTTGACCGGCTGTCTTTCAGTAACACCTGGAGCTACAACTTCCACTGGATTTATTTCTGTAGTTTTTATTTCGCCCTTACCATCTATTTCATCACCAAGCGAATTTACTACTCTACCAATTAGAGCATCTCCCACCGGTACACTCATAATAGTTTCGGTTCTTTTGACAATATCGCCTTCTTTCACAAGTGTTTCGTCACCCATTAAGACACAACCGACATTGTTTTGTTCTAAATTAAAGGCAAGCCCTTTTACTCCATTTGGGAAATTTAACATTTCCGATGCCATCACATTTTTTAACCCGTAAACACGAGCGATTCCGTCACCAACAGATAATACTATTCCTGTTTCAGAAATATCCGCTGATTTACTAAATTGTTCCACTTTTTGTTTTATTATACTTGTTATTTCTTCTGGTCTAATCATAAGTTATTCCTCTTTTAAATCTTGTTTTAACTTTTCTAAATTATTTGATAATGATGCATCTATTAAAATGTCATCTGCCTTGGCTTTTATGCCCATTAATAAACTTGGATCTACCGAAAAACTACTCTCTAATTTCTTTTCTAAAATACTTTCTAAATGTTCTTCTATGTCTTTTTTTTCTTCGTCCGATACTTTGAATGCCGTTTCTATATCTACTCTAATTGTGTTCTCATGCTCATAAATAATATTCTCTATTTCCTCGACAATTGAACCGAGAAGATAGTATCTGCTGGTTTCAATCAATACCAAAATGAAACTGCTGACGTTTTCGTTTATATCTTTTAACACATCTTTCATTATTGAAAGTTTGGTTTCTTTAGCAATAGTTGGATTGCTTAAAAAATCTTTCACACTTTCAAGCCCCAATGCCACTTTTTGTAGCATATTGAAAGATTTTTTAAGCGACACCAAGTCGTCGTTTAATAAATTAAACGCTTTTGCATATCTTTTTGATATTATAATTTCAGATGGTTGCATTATTTATTTTTCAACTCCGATATAACTTTGTCTGTGAATTTTTTATTATCAGCAGAATCTATATTCTTACCTAATAATTTTTGCGAAGCTAATATAACAATTTGTGAAATTTCAGATTGAATCTGTTTTATCGCATTTTGTTTTTCAACTTCGATATCGCCTTTAGCGTCTTGGATAATCCTGTGTGATTCTTGTTTCGCTGTTGCTAAAATTTCTTCTTTATGTTTTTCGCCAAGTTCTTTGGCTTCTTTTATTAATCTATCAGATTCTTTCTTAATCTTTTTTAGACCTTCGTCCATTTCCACTTTTAGTTTTTCAGATTCTTGACGATTCTTTTCTGCCGAACTAATATCTGAAGATATTTTATTTTCTCTATCGTTTATCGCTTTTAACATTGGTTTCCACGCAAATTTCCCAAGCAGAAAAACCAATAAAAAGAAATTTAATATCGTCCAGAACATTAGACCGAAATGCGGTTCTAATAACTTTTCCATTTTTTCTCCTGTCATCCTGAATTTATTTCAGGATCTTTCTATAAGATGCTGAAAGAGATCCTGAAACAAGTTCAGGACTAAAGGTTTTTTCAGCATGACAAATAAAAATAATTTTTACTTCAAGATTCCAAGCAAGCAGATTATCAATGCCAAGAATGCTAACCCCTCAATAAGAGCTGCTGCGATAAGCATATTCGCTCTTATATCTTTGATTGCTTCTGGCTGTCTTGCTATACCTTGTAATGCTGCAAATGCTAGTATACCGATACCAATACCTGCACCTATAATTGCTAGTCCAGCACCTATTGATGCACCCATATTTGCTAATTCCATGTTCTAGTCCTCCAATAATTTATATATCCTAATGCGGATGAATAGCCATACTTGTAAATATCGCTGTCAAAAACGTGAAAATAAATGCCTGTATGAAGATAATTAAAATCTCCAACAAGCTCACAAATAATGACATCGCCATCGATGGTCCTATTGTAATCAATCCACTAACCAAACTCATTTGTGTAAAAATAAAAATCAGTGATATAAAACAAATTATGACAATATGTCCTGCTATCATATTCGCAAAAAGTCGGATAGCAAGTGCGATTGTTTTTGTGAACAAACCAATAATTTCCAAAACAAACATAAACGGAGCTAACAATGGCGGTGCTCCAGCAGGTACATAAGATTTTATATAGTTTATCAGACCTTGTTCTTTTATGCCCATAAAGTTCACAAGTAAAAATGTCGTAAGTGCCAATCCACCCGTGACCGATAAATTACCCGTGACCGTTTTTGAAAATGGAATCATTCCGATCAAATTCAAAACTAAAATCATAAAAAATAATGTGCAGAAATACGGAGTGAATTTTTCGCCTTGTTTACCCATACTGGATATAACAATTTCATCTCTTATAAAAATGACCATTACTTCTAGAACACTACGGATTTTCCAACCTTTTAATTTTGAAATTACAGGAAATCCTACGAGCATAACAATGCTCATAAAAGTGAGCATCAGCATATGATCCGAGACACCTAAATTATATCCGAAAACATTTAGGTCGAACCTTGAATGATCTAATATATGATGTTCCAGACTGTGTACAATCATTCTTTTTTTCCTCGAAACATAGCCCTCACCTCGCTAGCCTTTTTGGCTAGTCGTCCTCTCCCAAAGGGAGAGGAAATAAAACAAAACGCGAAGCGAAAAATGTCAGTGGCACCGCCACTCATTTCGCTTTCCTTACAATATTAATAAATCCTAAAATAAAACCGATTGCTCCAAAAATTATCATTAACCATGGTTCTTTATTGAACTTACCATCTAAATAATATCCGAGATATCCAAAAAGAAAAACAAAAACTGCAAATTGAATACCCAAATTTGTTGATTCAATTAAAGTACTCGTTAGAATTTTTTTATTTTCTTTTTTCATTTATAATCCTAAAAATTTTACCGAAAATCCGCACATAAAAACGATGAACCCTGCTATTGCATGCGAAAATCTTTCGATTTTCGCAAAACTAAAATTCTCAAATCCTTTATAAGACAACATCACAACCGAGAGCATTGTGATAAGCGTCGCTCCACCGAAAGCAAGTGCCACACCAACTGCATGATAAATGCTTCCTTGTGCTGCTGGATATATCAATATCGGGATAAGCGGTTCGCAAGGACCAAGTATAAAAATTATAAAAATAGCCCAAAAAGTTAAATTGTTTTTTGAGCTAGATTTTTTTCGACTATGTTTTTTATCAAACGCATGTTTTAGTCCCCATGCAAAATATACAAGTCCGAAACATATCAATACCCAACTTGCTATACCTGCACGAGTACTTTCAAAAATTTCTAATTTATTTACAGCAAGTCCAAAACTTATTCCGATAAAACCTAAAATCACACTTGATAATATATGTCCTAATCCACAAGAAAATGTAACCCAAAAAGTTTTAATAGCATTCCAGTTTCTTGCTTTAGACAATGCAATAAATGGGGCATAATGGTCCGGCCCTAATAGTGTGTGAATAAAACCAAGACTTATGGCTGTTATATATAACGTAATCATAAGGATATTTTAACATTTTGAAAGGAAATCTAAAAGTTATAATTTAGAACATACATTTGGTAAGGTTCAAAACTCAATTTTAGCCCTTTCTCCACATTGGATGATGGAATATGCACATCTTTACCAGATATCTCCTCGTATAACACATACATACCATCTCGCGGATTAGGACATTTTTTACATTGCAATATGCATTCAGACTTTTGTGAAGAATAATTTATCACAACCATTTTTGCAGTATTTTGCTGTACCCAAGACCAAGCCAAGAAATTTTTATAGGTATCATTACCCTCTGTACTAGGTAGCGTGTCCATAATATACCATTGTCCACCATGAAACGCAGGGTGATTCGTTATCCGCAAAATTGTTTCATATCTTTGTAGAATTTCCAAATCTTTTTTACCGTTAGTTCCAATATACTGAATAGGCACTCGTTTTTGACGACCATACAATTGCAAGATATGAAACAATTTTGCACCTCTAAGTGTTGCGATTATTAGTGCGGAGGCGAGAGATTTTTCTTTTCCAAAAGCAGTTAGAGATGCTTGCTCGTCGTGATTGTCTATAAATCTGATAGAATGTTGCTGATATAAATCTTCGGCATTGAGATGTCCTTTTATATCCTCGGCATTTGATTTCAGGAGTCTATCATACAGAATTTTGTCATAGGTATAATCAAAGCCCATTTTTTGAGCTTGCCATTCGAGGTTCCAATAAACTTCTGCTATAAAAGTGAATGTGGGGTGCTGTTCTTTGACCGTTTTTATTACGTCTTGCCAAAATTCTGTCTGCGGATATTCATAATTACCGGCATCAATAATATCTCCCCAAGTTTGATGATGAATATTGTTAAAGTTCAACATAACCATATCACATCTGACTCCATCGCACATACTAGCGATTTTCAAAAGAGTATTTTGCATAAATTTTCTAGTATCTGGATTGAAATAATTAAGTTGAGCAGAATCGGTCCATGAATCAAAATGAGGATCTTTACCATGTGCTATATAAGTATCGTTTTCTGTTTTGAAAAATAATTTTTTCTTACCATTTTTAGGTGGCTTCTTTGTGTTGATGAAATAATCGGGATTTTCTGATACTTGAAAACTATCAACCGCCATATGATTGCCGACAAAGTCTAATATTAGTTTCAGACCCATATCATTTAGCTTTGTATGAAGTTGTTTCATAACGTCATCGCCACCAAAACAACTTCCTACTTGATAATCGTAAACGGAATAAGGGCTAGATGCGATATCGTCTTTGGAATAGTCTGGAAAAACATCTTTGATTGCTTTATTTATCGCTTCATCTTGTTGAGCAATTTCTCTGGATTTTGCACTCTTTTTCCAAACGCCCATAAGCCAGATTGCATCAAAACCGAGATCTTTAATTTTTAGCCATTTTTCATCGGGAACGTCCAAAAGAGTACATTCCTTTTCAAGTTTTTTTGAAAGGTTCTGCAACCAGGAAAAAGTATTTATTTCTAGTATATGCGGATTAGTCCTCATATTTTTCCCCTTGTTTTTGTGACTACATAACACCCATTTTGTTATAACCCTATTGCCACCTTACAGGAACTAATACATTATATCCTTTATATCCATGTCATCACGGATACCAAAGCGTGTTAAACAAAAATCATACTTAACGGGATCCCCTAAGTTTAGTTTAGCAAAATTTTTAGTGATTTCAATAGCAGTTTTTATGTCAGCTGGTTTTCTTTTTGTCAAACCTAACTTTCTTGCAATTTGATGCATATGTGTATCTATCGGAACTATCAAATGACTCTTCTTTATTTTTGACCAACCCCCCATATCGACATCATCTTGACGAACCTGCCACCGCAAAAATAAATTCATACGCTTTAATGCACTGTTCTTTGTTGGGTCGGGAATTAAACTGTTGATATTTCCATAACCTCGCAATTGCTTGCAAAAATGTTTTAACGCTGTTAAAACATTTTTGCTATTTCGAGTATATCCAGTCAAAAAACACTTTTCTAAACTGCCATATTTTTTCAAAGTATTTTGTATCGCAAGCAGAAAATTTACAAGCTGAATGCTTGTGGTAAATCTATACTTAAAATTTTTGAACATTTTTTCAAAATCGGCTTTTGAACTTTCCAATATTGTTTTACGAGGCGATTTTCCAAGTTTCGTCAAAATTTTATCAACAATTTTGATTATTTGCTTCACATTCCCATATGCAAAACTTGAAGCAACAAGAGCGACAATTTCTCGGTCTTCTACATCTTTATAATCATAAAGAAACTGCAAGGGATCCGGCGAAACAAATTTTCGCTTATTATACCTCTTATATATGGTTTCTAGAAATTCTCTATTCAGACTTTTCATATTTGATATTATTAAGTTATGGACATAAACCCCCTACTTAAAAATTTTACTAAAAATGAACTTGCTCCGTGTGAGGTCAAAGGATTGACTTTGAATTCATCGGAAGTTGAGTCGGGCTATATATTTTTCGCAGTGAAAGGTAGCAATATCGATGGAAACAAGTTTATCGCTGATGCTATTTCTAAAGGTGCGGTTGCCGTTTTTTCGGAACAAAAAAGTTCCGAAAAAACGGCAGTCCCATACATTCAAGTAAACAATATCGCAAATGCTATGGCAGATATTGCTAACATTTTCTACGACAAACCCGCAGACAAGCTAGACATCACAGCTATTACAGGCACAAAGGGTAAAACAAGTATCACATATATGTTTGAAAGTGTTTTGAATGAAGCGAACAAAAAAAATGCTGTGATTGGTACGATAAACTATCGTCAAAACGGCGAACTTATCAAGAAAGCAAAAAACAC
>CAYPLD010000026.1:6577-12149 GCA_964411485.1 uncultured Elusimicrobiaceae bacterium
ATTAAATTTAGCAAAAACGATGCAACAAATATTCAAACCAGCATTGAAGGTGTGAGTTTTACGACAAAAAACAAAAAAATAAAAATAAATTTACTTGGCGAACACAATGTTTACAATGCTTTGGCAACGTTATGTTTAGCAGAAAGCGTTGGTATTGATATTGATACTGCTATCACTGGCTTATCCAAGCTAAAAAAAGTTCCGGGCAGATTAGAGCGTGTTGATATCGGTCAGAATTTTTATGCGTTCGTCGATTTTGCATACACACAAGAAAGTTTAGAAAAGGCATTATCGACATTGAAAGAATTCAAAAAATCTAAAATTATAACCGTGTTTGGCTGTGGCGGACAACGTGATAGAACAAAACGTCCATTGATGGGTCAGACTGCATGCAAAATGTCAGATTATGTCGTGGTTACAAATGATAATCCGCGAAAAGAAGATCAAAAACAAATTTTTGATGATATAAAAGCTGGAATAACAAAATATAAAAATTATGAAATTATCCCCGACAGAAAGCAGGCGATTATCGAAGCAATAACTCGAGCAGAAAAAGATGATATCGTAATTGTTGCCGGTAAAGGTCATGAGGATTATCAGATTTTTCCAAATGAAACTATCGATTTTTCCGACGAGAAGGTTCTCAAAGAAGCAATAGCAAAAATGAGTGTTATGTAGAATGCTTAAACACGAAAAAAGAGGCGATTAATGTTCGTAGCTGATAAATTAAAAAATAAAAAATGTTGTGTGCTTGGTGCTGGTAAAAGCGGCAAAGCAGTTTATAAACTTTTGAAGAAAAAAAAGTTCAAAGTTGCGATAAAAAATACTGATGATAATATTTCTGGTTATGATTTTTATATCAAAAGTCCGGGGATAAGTTTCAAAAATCCAAAAATAAAAAAAATTATCAAACCGATTTTTTCCGAACTTGAAGTTGCATTGAGCTTTGTCCCAAAAGATATAAAAATTATTGCAATTACAGGCACAAATGGAAAAACCACAACAACCGAATTGACTGCACAGATTTTCAAACAACATGTAAAAGATAAAAAATTAAAAAACAAAGTTTGGACCTGTGGAAATATCGGTCTACCTGTTAGCAGTTTCGCAACAAAAATAAAAAAAGGTGATGTTTTGGTACTGGAACTTTCAAGTTATCAGCTCGAGGATAGCACCTATTTCAAACCAAATATCTCGGCAATATTGAATATTACTAAAGATCATATTTCGCATCATGGCACTTTTTCAAAATATATAAAAGCGAAATGCAAAATTTTCGCAAAACAAACCAAAAAATCTTTTTTGGTGATAAATCAAAAAGATAAAATAATTTCTAAAATTGCTAAAAAAAACAAAGCGAAAATTTTGCATTTCGCAATGCCAAAAAAAATCACACCACCAGCAATAAAAGGTCAGCACAATTTAGAAAATGTAATGGCATCATATCAAATAGCAAAGGCGTTTGGTATTGACGATAAATCAATCCAAAAAGCGTTCAATCAATTTAAGGGTGTGGAACATCGTATCGAGGAATTTTTCACATCAAAAGGCATTAAATTTATCAATGATAGCAAGGCAACAAATGTTGATTCCACAATCACAGCATTAAAAACTTTCTGCGAAAAAGGTCAAAAAAACATTTTCTTAATTTTAGGCGGACAAGATAAAGGCGACAGCTACAAACCGCTCAAAAAATACATAAAAAATCATATTAAAAAAGTTTTAGTGATTGGTACAGCTGAAAAATATATCAAAAAAGATTTACAAAACACAAAAAAGCTCGTCATATGTAAAACAATGGAAATCGTCGTTAAACATGCAAAAAAGAACGCAAAAAAGGGCGACATTTTATTGTTGTCGCCAGCATGTGCTAGTTTTGATAGCTATAAAAATTTTGAACTTCGCGGAAAAGATTTTAAGAAATTGGTCAGGAAAATTTTTTCTTAATTCCCTCAAAAATATCTTTAGAAAATTTTGGTAAATCAGGATCACGTGCACCCATCACAATAATCACATCGCCACCTTTCGCAGTATTCACAATTGAAGTTAAAGTTTCAGATCGACTTTTGATATTTTTCATATTATCAGTATTTTTCATTTTATCCAAAATATCTTTTGAACTCACTTTTTCGTCGACAGTTCCACCAGGATAATAAATATCGGTAAGCCACATAACATCTTGAGGTCGCAATGCTTTATCAAAATTTTCAGCAAATTCTTTTGACAATAACTCAACACTAGAATGTGCATGTGGTTGAAAATAGGCAAGAACCCTTTTTCCTCGCAACCTACAAGCCGACAAACATGCAGAAATTTTATGCGGATTATGTGCATAATCGTTGATAACTTCAATTCTATTATCGCCTTCTCCAAAAACTCCAATTATGTTAAATCGTTTATCAACTCCAGCAAAATTTTCTAACCCTTTGGCACATTTTTCTAATGATACATCAAGTTCACGACATACACTAATCGCACCGATTGCGTTATACAAATTATATTCCCCAATTTCTGGAATAAGAAAGGATACTCCGTCGATTTCGAACTTTGTATCAAAAGCACCAAGTTTGATGTTTGTCGCTTTTATATCACCATTTTTGATACCAAAACTTTTGGTATTTTCTGAAAATTTCTCCAGCGATTTTTCATCAGCATTTATTATAAATTTTTCACAATTATTTTTGAATTTTTTGAAATAATCTTGTAAAACATCAAGTTCTTTATGATCTTTTTCCATATTTAGCAACACGCCAATGTATGGTTTATAATTTACAAGACTTCCATCACTTTCATCTGCTTCGATCACAAGTAAGTCGGATTTGCTTTCATAAACATTTCCATATAAACCTTCTTTTTGTAAAGAAAGTAATCCAGCTCCTGAAATCAAACTCGGATTCAATCCAGCAGATTGTAAAATTTCAAAAATCATACTTGTTGTGGTACTTTTTCCACTAGTTCCTGTGATGGCAATAGTTTTATGTTGATTCACATAAGACGCAAGTAATTCAGAACGATGAATGATTTTTATGCCAAGTTCTTTAGCTCGTTTGATTTCAGGATTATTATATTCAATCGCCGAAGAAATTACCAACAAATCAGTATTTGTTGTGATGCCAGAACCATCTTGAGGATAAACTTTTATGTTAAGTTTTTTTAGATATTTCCAAATTGCCAAATCTGTAAAACCAAGATTAATTAATCTATCAGAACCTGAAACATTATATTTTTTCATCGCACAAATTTGTGCGAGAGCACTCATTCCGATGCCACCAATTCCAACAAAATGTATGTTTTTTATTTTTTTGAATTCTTCATTAGTCATTTTAGGATTCAATCTCACCTTTATATATATAACTCACTTTTCCGCCCAATAAATATTTTTTATCGCCTGTTTCTACGAGCAAATCACCCCCCGGAAATTTGAATCGAAATTTATTTCTTTTTAATTTATCCTTTAATGCAAAAGCACCTGCCATCGCACCTGTGCCACAAGCTAATGTGAAGTAATCGACACCTCGTTCAAAAGTAATTGAGTTGAACTTTCTGTCGATAAAAGTAATATTCGTACCTTCTTTTAATAGATTATTATTTTTTCGATATTTTTGACCCACTATTAAAAGTTCATCTAAATTTGATAGTTTTGCATTGTAAACAATTAAGTGCGGTACACCTGAATTGATTAAAAATTTATCTTTTTCGTTATTGATTTTATGTTCAATCATTTTTGGTGCATCAATTTCGACATAAAATTTGTTGCCTCTTTTTTCGCCGTAAACTCTACCAATATCACTACCAAAAAATAGTTTTGTTTTTGGATATTTCAAAATTTCTGATAACAAATATATGAAACTTCTTGCAGCGTTTCCACAAAATGTTGTTTTACCACCATCGTTATTATAAAACTTCCAGCTTGGTGTTGGCGATAAACTAAAAATGATTAAACCATCAGCACCGATACCCGTTTTTCTAGCACAATACTTAATGGTTTTGGATTTATTTAATTTCAAATTTTCTGCGACTTTATCTTCGATAAAAATAAAATCATTTCCACAACCGCTGATTTTGTAAAAAATATTTTTTGGATTAACCACTTAACTTCTCCTGCATATAATCCTTCATTTTATAACAACCCGACTCTTTTGTGAGCAACCAATTCGCTATAAAAATTGCTGAATTTGCAAATAAATCTCTATTAATCGCTTTGTGTTTTAACGTTATATCTTCATCACCCTTTTTACTTTTGAAAATAATTTCATGTGTGCCTACAACATCTTCTAATCTATCATAAGTTATCTCTTCTATCGGGAATTTAATCTCACGAGCAATTTTTTTCGCAGTGCCACTAGGTGCATCTTTTTTATTAGTGTGATGAATTTCATGAACCGATACATCATAACCTTGATTAAACATTTCTTTTGCAGTTTTTAAGATTTGCATGAAAGAATATACCCCAATACTCATGTTCGGAGCAAAAAATACTGGAATCTCTTTTTCGGCTATCATTTCCTCGATAAAACTATCTGATAAACCTGTTGTGCCAGTCAAAAACGCTACCTTTTTTTCTTTCGCAATCTTAAAACCTTGTTCCGCACCATTTGGTAGCGAAAAATCCATCACTAAATCTATATCGCCAACTTGTGATGCATCACTATTTTTTCTTTCAGCCACTACCTCCAAATTGTATGATGGATTTTTCGCAATCAAATCTTTTATTCGTTGGCACATTTTTCCGTTTGCACCATTTAATAATATTTTACGTGTCATAAAAACCTCTCAATTAGGATTTCTGTAATTTGTTTTGCATTTAAACTTGCACCTTTGAGTAAATTATCAAACGAGATGAAATAATTGATGTATTTATCGTCGAAATAATCTGGTCGCAAACGACAAATAAAGACATCGTCTTTACCTGCAATTTCTTTTGGTGTGATTGTTTTTTCTGAATATACTAGCCCATCGTGTTGATTAAATAAATTTTTGATGTTTTCTAAATCTGCTTTTTTATCTAGCTTCACGGTTGCGAACATACTATGACCCGTTTCAACACTAACTCTAGCTGTGTGAGGTCGGACGATTATGTTTGGCAAATCTAAAATCTTTTTAGTTTCTTCAATGCCTTTGACTTCTTCCGTGCAATATCCATTTTCTAAAATTTTTCCAACTTTGGGAACGATATTTTTATAATAAATTGAATTTTTATCATCGAGTTCGTCCAACATTTTTCTACCACCACCACTCATCGCTTGATATGAACTAAAAAATATTTCTTGTGGATTATATTCTGATTTTAATGCGTTCAAACTCATTACCAAACCAGTCGTTGTGCAATTTGGACTCGCTATTAGCTTTGTATCTTTTGTAATTGTATCTGCGTTTATTTCGGGGATAACAAGCGGGATTCCTTCTTGTTGACGAAATTTCGCCGACATATCTATGACAAATTTTGATTTTTCTTTTATCTGCGGATATAATTTTTCTGACCATTCACTATCGGTACATAAAACGGCAATATCACAAGGCGAAATTTCGTCTTGTCTGGAATAAGTCAAGATTTCGACATCATTATTTTTGA
>CAYPLD010000027.1:0-11982 GCA_964411485.1 uncultured Elusimicrobiaceae bacterium
ATATTTTTTCTCCCCTTACTTATCAAACTCTTTCTCTAAACTTTTTGGAACATACGATTCTTGATTTTCTATTTCAACTTCAGATAAATCTGCTTTTGCTTTTAGACTTGTACCCCTAACCGTGCTTTCTCCACGAGTGATATAAACATCTTCATCTGTCCATATAAATTCATCTTTCAAAGAATAATTCAAAATACTCGTTCTCACTTTTGTATCGTCTGTGAAAGAATGTATTCTGACATTATTTTTCAAAACTATTAGACTCTTGTCGAAATAAAAATGACCTTCTATTGCCCTAAATGTCGAGGATATTTCTTTATTTTCATAAAATTTTACAAGTGGTTCTGTTAATATTGCGACATTTTCTTGCATTATAGATTTTTCTGATTCTAAAATCCATTTCAAATCGCCTTTATATGCTTCATACATATAAACATCGCTTGCGACTTGACCTTCTTCTACAACTTCTACCTTTTCCTTTTCACCGCATGATAAAAAAACAAATGATATTAAAAAAATTACTAAAAGTTTCTTCATATTTTCCTTTTCTTGTCATGCTGAATTTATTTCAGCATCTTTCTACAAGATCCTGAAAGAGATCCTGAAACAAGTTCAGGACTAAAGGTTTTTTCAGGATGACACTTCTTCCTTTATTTTTTACTCTTCATTTTTTGCTCTTCGGGATAAATTCTAGCAAATCCGTTTCATCTATAAGTCCCGTCGGTTTATTGTTTTTGTCTACCACTGGAGCATTGTCTATCTTTTTCTGATATATTATTTTCGCCGCATCCACTGCCTTGGTGTTATTAGAAAAAGTTATAGGTTTTTTTGTCATCACAGCCGATATTTTCTTATTTATTATATCAGGATTTTTCAAAAGTCCTCGACGTAAATCGCCGTCAGTGAAATAGCCAACAATTTTGCCAACTTTATTAACAACTATCACAGCTCCACTTCGACTTTTTGTCATCACTTTCAACGCATCGCTCACTTTTTTATCTTGCAAAATTGTTGGCTTGATTTTTCGCATTATATCTTTAACTTCTAGTGTTAAAAATTTGCCAAGCGATCCACCGGGGTGGATATTCGCAAAATCTGTTGCCTCAAAATTTTTGAGTTTCATCAAAGTGATAGCCAACGCATCACCCATTGCGAGCATCGCGGTTGTTGAACTTGTCGGAGCTAGATTATAAGGACATGCTTCTTTATTTATCCAAACTTTCAAGTGAATATCAGACAACATAGCCAAACTTGATCGTGAATTTCCTGTTATTGATATAACATTCAATTTTCTTTTTTTGAGCAAGTTAATCACTTTACTAATTTCTTCTGTTTGACCAGAAAATGAGAGTGCTAAAATGGTATCACCATCTCTCAAGACACCCAAATCGCCATGTAAACCTTCGACAGGGTGAACAAAAAAAGATTCCGTGCCAGTCGACGATAAAGTAGCGGCGATTTTTCTGCCGATAAGACCACTTTTACCTACTCCGAACACAACAACTTTACCTTTGCTTTCATAAATTGTGTTGATAGCTTTTATAAAATTTTTATCAAGTTTTTTTGCTGTTAAATCTAATGCTTTTTTTTCAAGATTTATTATTTCTTTTGCTTTTCTTAAAATCTCATTATCACTAATTGTTTTCATATTTTATTTTGACTCCCATGGCTTGAGTTCAGCTGGAATTTCTCTTTTATTATATGGTTTTTCCAGCTTTGATACAAAAAATTTAAAACTGAAAAAGACTAAAATTAATGATACATAAATTACCATCAAAAGTTTTATGTGGAATTTCCAATCAGCTGATTTTATTTTTTCTAAATGTTTTTTCATTTTAATTTTTTTATTAATTTATCAATTTTCGCTAAATCTTTGACTAACTTTTCTGCTTGTTTCAAATCCAAACTATTCGCACTATCGCTTTTTGCAATTTTCGGATTTTTATGAACTTCAAAAAACATTCCTGCTAGACCAATCGCTGTCGCACTCTTTGCTAATATCGTCGCAAATCGACTATCCCCACCAGTCTTACCCGAAGTTGACGGCGGTTTTTGAACACTATGAGTACAATCAAAAATTACAGGATAACCAGTATCTTTCAAAATTTCTAAACTTCGCATATCCACAACTAAATCACCATATCCAAAGCTCGAACCTCGTTCGGTTATCATTATCTTTTTATTACCACAACTTTCAACCTTCTTGATAGCATGTACCATCGCTTGTGGTGATAAAAATTGTCCTTTCTTGATATTAACAACTTTTCCAGTCGATGCTGCTGCCATAATCAAATCAGTTTGACGACACAAAAACGCTGGTATCTGTAAAATATCACAAACACTAGCCGCCTCTTCCGCTTGCCATGGCTCGTGAATATCCGTGATTATAGGAACGCGAAATTTGTTTTTAATTTTGTGTAAGGTTTTTAACCCATCAGACAATCCCGGTCCTCTAAAAGCACCAGCTGATGTCCTATTTGCTTTATCGAAACTTGCCTTAAAAACAAATTTCGCTTTATGCTTTTTGAAAATCTTTACAAGTTTCCCTGCAAGCTCAAAAGTTAATTTATCAGTTTCGATAACACAAGGACCTGCCAAGAATTTCATTGGTAGGTCATTACCAAACTTTATGCCTTTTACATTTATTATTTTTTGTTTCATCTAATTCCTCTTATAGCGGAATATTTCCGTTTTTAGGATTATTTTTCCTTGGATCTCGTTTATTTTTCAATATTCTAAACGCATGGATAATCCTATGTCTAGTATTTTTTGGCTCTATAATTTCGTCGATAGAACCGGTTGATGCTGTTTGATAAGGCGATGTAAATTTCTCTGCATATTGTTGGGTCAATTTTTGTTTTAGAGCTTCCTGTTTTTTAGAATCTTTCACAGCTTTAATCTCTTTTGAATACAATATTTCTATTGCACCTCGTGGTCCCATCACAGCGATTTCAGCTGATGGTAATGCAAAGTTAAAATCACCTCTTAAAAATTTCGAACTCATCGCAATGTAAGCACCACCATACGCTTTTCTCAAAATCAATGTGACTTTTGGAACAGTCGCTTCGCTGAACGCGTATAAAAGTTTCGCACCATGTCTGATAATACCACCATGTTCTTGTTCGACACCCGGCAAATATCCACCGATATCTACTAACGTCAAGATTGGAATATTAAACGCATTCAAAAATCTCACAAATCTAGCCGCCTTACACGACGCATGTATATCCAACGCACCACCTATATAAGCTGGATTGTTCGCTACTACACCGACAACATCTCCACCCAATCTCAAGAAACCAGTGATGATATTTTTCGCATAATTGCCGTGTACTTCAAAAAATTTATGTTCGTCAGCGAGCCACCAAACAACATGTTGCATTCTGAACGGTTTTCGCGGATCAACTTCGCAGACTTTTTCCAACAACGGAACTTCTCGGTTGATTGAATCATGACTTCCAACGGTCGGAGCTTTTTCCAAATAACTTGATGGCAAATAACTTAATAAGTCGCGAACTTGTCTGAAACAATCTTGTTCGCTTGCCGTCGATATATGACATACTCCACTTTTACTTGAATGTGAAATACTTCCACCAAGAGTATCAAAATCTATTTCTTCGCCGGTTGCTTGTTTTACAACGTTCGGACCGGTCACAAACATATGACTGATTCCTTCTACCATGAACACATAGTCCGTTAATGCAGGTGAATAAACTGCACCGCCGGCACATGGTCCAAGTATCACGGAAATTTGTGGAATTAATCCTGACGCTTTTACATTTCTATAAAAAATTTCTGCGTAGCCGTCCAAACTTTCGACACCTTCTTGGATTCTAGCACCACCAGAATCTAAAAGCCCGATTACGGGGATTTTTGCTTCTAATGCTCTATCCATTATGTTTGCGATTTTTTTTGCGTGAGCCAAACCAAGCGAACCGCCAAGCTGTGTAAAATCTTGTGCGAAAACAGCGACATCTCGTCCATTGATTCGTCCAAAACCTGTGACTACACCATCACCTTTGATGTCCTTATCTTTGATACCAAAATCAGAACATGAACTTTTCATCAACATTCTGATTTCATAAAAACTATTTTCGTCCAAAAGGTATCCTAGTCGTTCACGAGCTGTGAATTTTCCTTTTTTTCTTTGGATTGCGTTTCTTTGTTCGCCTCCACCTTGTCTAGCGATTTCTCTCACGGCTCTAAATTTTTTGAGCACTTCAGGGATTCCTCTAGCTTTCTTTTGTTTCTTTTTGCCATTTGAAAAAGTCGCACCTTCCTGAAGTTCAGGACTGATGCTCTCTTTTCGATTGACCATCGTTGTAGTTTTTGTAATTGAATTGATAGGGTTTTTGAGCTTTTTTGATACTAGCTTCTTACCAGTTGCTTTTTTCGGTTTCTTTGCTTTCGTTGTCTTTTTGACCAACTTCCTTGACTTTTTCATAAAATCCCTCCATTAGGATTTAGATTATTGCCTCACTTATCATTTTACTAAATTATTATATAATTTGTCCTAGACGCCACATATTACAGTGATATACCCCTCTGGTTCCTCTAAAACCTCTACTTTTAGCTCTGGACTGCCTTGTTTCTTCCAAATTTTTAATGTCTTATTGTAAAAATTCAATTTGTCGTTTTCAAACCGAATATCATACAAATCCACCGATAACCCAACACCCAATGCCTTTACTACAGATTCTTTTTTAGCCCATAGGGTAGTCAGGAATTTATCATCAGAATTTGTATGATATTCGGTATTATAAAAGGATTGTTCAGCCCAGCTTTTAGCTCTTGGCTCGATTTTTTCAGTATCAATACCCAAAAACTTCAGCTCTTTCGACGCAACTGCTGACGCGAAATCGCCACTATGAGAAATCGACAACATAATATCAGGTCTCTTATCATTAATATATAGCTCTGGCTTGCCATCGGTATCTTTTAATATGGAAATGTCTTTGAAAGTTATTTTGGCATCTTTGATGAAATTTTCAAGCAAAAGTTTTTTTGCGGTATATCTGCCGACGAGATAGTCCCGTTTCCGTTTATCAAACTTTAGACTATCAAAATATTTCTGCTCTTCACCAGAAAGAATCTTGTCAGGATTGCGTTCATCATAAATTGTAGATATTCTCTCAAATTCAATGCAATACATACTTATATTTTACAAAATTTAGTAGAATGTCTTTACTCGAATATAGAGAAATTTATGATGAACGCAAATTCCAAAAATTATGAGTTTTTTATAGCGAAAAGATACCTCAAAACCAAGAGAAAGGGACTTTTTGCGATAATTACAACAATCATCGCCATAACTGGCGTCGCTGTTGGTGTCGCTGCATTACTCACGACTCTTGCTGTTATGAGTGGATTCCAAAACGATATCAGAACAAAAGTTATCGGTGCACAATCTCACGTTCTGCTATTTGGACAAATGTCTGAAAAAAAATATAAAAATTATCAAAAAGAAATTGAAAGTTTAAAAAAAGTTTCTGCGACCGCTCCAAATATACACGGTCAGGCAATTTTGAATTATAATCAAAATTCCATCGGCATCATAGTTCGTGGAATGGATATCGAGCAAGAAAAAAATATAAATAATTTACATAAATCACTTTTGAGTGGTTCATTTTCAAACGAAAAAAACGATACCCCTTGGATCGTTCTAGGCGAAGAACTAGCTTTTAATATGGGTATAGATATCGACGATAATATCATCTTAATATCACCGAAAAGTATGTCAACTGGTGCTGGAGTAATTCCAAAAATGAAAAAATTCAAAGTATCTGGTTTAATCAAAACCGGCTATTACGAATTCGACAATAGTATGGCATATATGTCGTTGGAAGATTCAGCTGATTTTATGGGAATTCCAAATCAAGTAACAGGCATTGCAGTAAAACTTCACGATTTGGACGATGCACAAGAAGTCAAAAACGAAATCAGAAAAATTGTTGGCAACTATTATGTCATCAGAACTTTCGAACAGCTTAATTCAACTTTATACGCCGCATTAAAATTAGAAAAAGTCGTAATGTTTATAATTTTGAGCTTGATAATTTTAGTAGCATCATTAAATATCGCATCAAACTTGATACTTTTGGGCACAGAAAAATTAAAAGATATTGGGATTTTAAGAGCGATGGGTGCAAAGCCAAAAAATATCAAAAAAATATTTTTGTACGAAGGATTTTTGATAGCTACTACGGGGATATTATCAGGAATAGCGTTTGGATTTTTACTTTGTTTTATAATCGATAAAAGTAATATAATTTCGCTCCCAGGCGACATTTATTACATAACAAAAGTGCCAATAAAAATTAATTTTATGGATATACTTTATGTTATGTTCGGCAGTTATGCTTTATGCTTTTTGGCAGCGTTATATCCCGCAATTCGAGCATCAAAAGTCGAACCAGTCGACGCAATAAGGTATGGATAAAAATATGTTAGAAATAAAAAATTTATCAAAAACATATAAAGAAGCACATGGAAAAATTAACGTGCTAAAGGATGTCAATCTAAAAATTGGTGCTGGGAAATTCGTCGTTTTGTTAGGACCTAGCGGAAGTGGTAAAAGTACTTTACTAAATCTGATAGCTATGCTGGATAGACCTAATAGTGGCGAAATATTTTTAGAAAATAAAAATATTTCGCGACTCAACGAGGATAAAAAAGCTGAAATACGGCTCAAAAATTTTGGGTTCGTTTTTCAATTCGATAGTTTGTTGCCAGAATTTACCGTGCTAGAAAATATCGAGCTTCCTGCAATTATGAAAGGTGAACAAAATTCAAAAGTTGGGTTGAAACTGCTTGAAAAATTTGGACTTGCAAATTTTTCAAGCAAGATGCCACAGACGTTATCGGGTGGAGAAAAGCAACGCATTGCAATAATGCGTGCTTTACGAAACAGTCCAAAACTAATCCTAGCGGACGAGCCAACAGGCAACTTGGATACCGACAAAAAAACAAAAATATTTAAAGATTTTGCTAATCTCGTCAAAACTGGTGTTAGTGTTTTGATGGTAACTCATGATACTCACGCTTGTGATTTCGCCGACGAAGTCTACGAAATCACAGATAAGCATCACATCATAAAATCTAGCAAACCGAATTATTAAGCATTAACAAATATGTTGAAATTTGTTAGGAAGCCGAATTCACAAACATTAAGTACCTTCAATTCAAATAGCTATTTTTAATTTTTCGGCGAGTTCTAGATAATTACTAGAAATTTGTAAAGTTTCTGTCGGACTATTTTTGAAACTATGAAAAATATTATTTTGAGTTTTGTATAAATTTAGAGAAAGTCCAAGATTATTCGCTCCGCTCAAAAGTCGAAGCATATCTTCTGCTGTTTCAGTGTTTGGAGTTTCGACAAATCTGCGAGATAATTGTTCCATTTTTTCTTCAACCGCAAAAGTTAGTTCTTTTCTATCTAAATCGATAGCAAGACTATCGATTTTTTCTTGCAAGTTTTTGATAGTATCTTCATGAATTTTTTCTGAATAAATTTCTGCTTTCAAATCTTCTGTCAAAACAAATTCTGCTATATTACGTAACGGTTTCGGAAGAACCATCTCCGTGTTTTTAATAGCCAACATAGCTTGATAGTTTTCCTCGAATAAATGTGAAAAATGTTTGCGAGTATGCTTTAGAGAATCCTTCAAAATACTTTGCAAAATTTCATGCTGTTTATCTTTGACAATTTCTGAAAGAGATGTCTTTACTCGCTTGAAATTTTGATTCAAACAATCACGACAACCTTTAACATCAGCACTCATAAAATCTTGTTTTAATTTTTCCTTTATCTCATGGAATTTTTCTTCATTATAAATCGAAGCACCACATAAAATTTCACTTTTATCTTTATTCAAACACGCAAACATTATGTGATGTTTATTAAGCGTATTTGCTGAAATAAATTTCGCATGTCCAACATCCAATTTCACACCATCTGATTCAAAAGTTTCGTTTTGAACATCCTCGATAGAATAAGAATAAATATTCAAAGAATGTTCTTTCGTTAAAAAGTTTGAAAAACCAAAATAACATGCAATATCAAGTGCATCAACTCTGCGTGGCTTCACAAGTTCATTAAAAATTTTTGCACCATCACCGAACTTTTTTAGATTGCTTTTCGCATGACTCAATTTTTCGACGAATTCAGCTTCTAAATCTCCACCACCTATCTCTCTATTAATTTCTATCAGACGAAGTGCATATTGCATTATTTGAGTCGTTTCAATTCCGCTTAATTCGTCGAAAAACCAACCACAACTTGTATACATCAACATCGCAAATCGTTGAGCTTCCAACAACTTTATCGCTATACTTCTTTTTTCAAGTGCAAGATCTGTTCCAAATTCTTGTAAAAAATCAAAAATGTTTTTTCCGTTTCTATCTAAAATCACATTGATATAATTATTTCGAGCATGATAAATATCTTTGAAATATTCTTTGCCCATACTTTGATATGTTTTACTAGTTTCATCCCTTAACCAATCCAAAGCATCTCGTAATGGACCTCTCCATTTTTGATTCCAACCGTGTCGTCCACCGCTATTACATCCACAATTTTCCTTCCATCTTTTTATCCCATGAACACAAGACCAACTTGTGTTTTCTAATATCTCGACTTCATATAACGGCGAATTTTTCTTCAAAAATTCGCCGTAAATTGTAAAAGTAGCTTGTTTATCGTCCTCGATATGTTTCATTCCATAAGCAAGTGCCATTTCAGCAAATTTATGATGATGTCCAAACGTTTCGCCATCGGTTGCAATACTCACAAGTTGCGTTTCGTTGGAATGATGATTAAACGCTTTCAACAAAACATCAGAAAAGTTTTTACCACTTCTTAACATACTTCCAAACGCAACACCTTGCGAAATTAATCCATCATAAAAAAAGATATTTATTGTTTTGCCGTTCGGCAGATTACACAAATACGCCCGCTTTGTATCGACATTCCCTCCGCTAACATTTTTCCACTTATCCGATTTCAACGCTCTAACTTTTCCAGCTTGATACGGCGATAAAATCACAAATCTGATACCACATTCTGTTAGAACTTCCAATGTTTTCAAATCGACACCGGTTTCTGCGAGCCACATACCTTCCGGAAAACGCTTAAAATGATATTCAAAATCTTTTATCCCCCAAATCACTTGTGCGTATTTATCTTCATCGGTTGCGAGTGGCATCATCATATGATTATAAACTTGTGCGATTGCAGAACCATGTCCACTAAATTTTTCCATACTAGTTTTATCAGCTTGTAAAATAGATTGATAAATTATCGGCTCATTTTGTTTCAACCAAGACAATAATGTAGCTCCAAAATTGAAGCTCATATTAGAATAGTTATTGACGACATTCTCTATATATCCCTTATTATTGACAACTCTCGCAAACGCATTCGGAGCATAACATTCAGCGGATATTTTTTGATTCCAGTTATTATAAGGTCGGGCGGATTGCTGATATTCGACAATATCAAGCCAAGCGTTTTCACGTGGTGGTTGATAAAAGTGTCCGTGTATACAGATAAATTTTTTATTGTCGTTTTCCATACAAATATATTGTATTATATTGTAGAATAAAAAAGAACTCAAAAACGGAGGAATAATCCAAATGCAAAAAACTTTTATACTAGATACCAATGTACTTTTACACGATACAAATTCCGTAACAGCTTTCGCAGATAATAATGTAGTGATACCTATCACTGTTATAGAAGAGTTGGATAATTTCAAAACATCAGAAGATGAGCGTGGTAAAAATGCTCGAATGGTTTCTCGATTATTAGATTCTCTTCGTGAAAAGGGCAAATTAAACGAAGGGGTTAAATTAGAAAGTGGCGGAACATTAAAAATAGATATGGGTACAGAAAATATTTTACCATCACATTTGAGTTTGAACAAAGCTGACAATGCAATTTTGAATACCGCATATTATTATTTCAAAAACAAAAAGCAAAAAGTAATAACAGTGAGTAAAGATACTAATTTAAGATTAAAAGCAGAAGCATTGGGACTTGAATCTCAAGACTATACAACAGATAAAGTAAACTATGATGAACTTTATACTGGTGTCCAAGAAATCACTGTTCCTGGTTATAAAATTGATAAATTTTATAAAGAAAAAAAGGTAAAATTGGAGGGTGAATTTTTTCCGAACCAGTTTATAATCTTGAAAGCCGATGACGATTCTAATAAAAGTGCGATGGGTAGAATGTCTCAAAATGGTGATTTGATTTGCAAAGCATTATCACAAAAAGAACCAACGCCGTGGGGTATCAAACCACTTAATAAAGAACAAAGATTCGCGATGGAACTTTTGTTAGATGATAAATTGGATTTAGTCACAATCGTCGGTTCGGCAGGTACTGGTAAAACATTAATTTCGCTTGCAACTGGTATGGAACGAACTTTCGATTCCGAAAATTATAAACGATTGGTGGTTTGTCGATCGGTAGTTCCTGTTGGACGAGATATCGGGTTTTTACCCGGAACAAAAGAAGAAAAACTTGATGTTTGGATGGGTGCAATTTATGACAATTTAGAATTTTTAGCTGATATAAAAAATCCGGGCGAAGATGGTGAGGATCAGGTCAAATATATCTTGGATAGTGGTAAAGTCGAGATAGCAAGTTTGACTCATATTCGAGGACGAAGTCTACCAAAACAGTATATTATTGTTGACGATGCACAAAATCTCACAGCACATGAAATGAAAACCGTATTATCCCGTGCTGGGACTGATACAAAAGTTGTGGTGACTGGTGATCCGCATCAAATTGATACGCCATATCTTGATCCAGAATCCAATGGTTTGACCTATGTAGTTGAACGATTAAAGGGTCAAAAAACTTTTGGACATATTAAATTTACGAAGACAGAGCGAAGCCCATTAGCAGATATGATAGCGAAACTTTTGTAAATCTTTTTCCACTGACCTTCGTATTCGCTCGGTTATGTACCGCTACTGCTTCGCAGTATTCGCTGAATGTACACTGCCCTCGCTCAATCCTCGGTCAGCAAAAAAATATTACCAAAAGCCCAAATGTTTTGTCATTGCGAGGAACGAAGTGACGTGGCAATCTCATTTTCAAAAACTGCTAAAATATATATATGAGCAAAATAACAAAAATAGATATCACACATGGTGCAGGCACACAAAATTCACGAGATTTAATCAAAAATCTTTTCGTGAAACATTTCAATAATAAAATTCTAGCCGAACTCGATGATAGTGCCGAACTTAAAACTTCAGCAAAACGATTAGCGTTCACCACCGATTCTTATGTAGTCAGTCCAGTGGAATTTCCTGATACGAATATCGGACGACTCGCCGTTTGCGGAACTGTCAATGATTTGGCTATGAAAGGTGCTAAAGCAAAATGGATTTCAGCTTCAGTTATTTTGGAAGAAGGTCTTGATATTAAGTTGCTTGAAAGAATCGTGAAGACAATGGCTATAGCTAGTAAAGAAGCTGGCGTGCAAATCGTAACAGGCGATACTAAAGTCGTTGAAAAAGGTCAGGCGGATAAAATTTTTATTAACACTTCTGGCGTCGGAGAGATTTATCCGAAAGCAAAAGTTTCCTCGAGAAATGTCAAAAGTGGTGATGTTTTAATCGTGAACGGAAATCTAGCTGAACATGGTGTCGCAGTTTTGAATGCAAGACACAAGTTGGGTATAAAATCTGATATCAAAAGCGATGCGAACCCTTTGAATTTAATCACCAATAAATTAAAAAAGTTTCACCCCCACATTCACTGCATGCGAGATTTAACACGAGGCGGATTGCTTGCAAGTTTGGTCGAAATTTCTGACGCAAGTAAATGTGAAATTGAAATTTCTCAGGATTTATTGCCGATTTCTAATCAAGTTAAATCAGCTTGCGAAATTTTGGGACTTGATGCTTTGAGCATAGCGAATGAAGGGAAATTTATTTGTATCGTACCCCAAAATTTCGCAA